>CAYWNX010000001.1:0-32194 GCA_964459735.1 uncultured Dechloromonas sp.
TAATCCCAGTAATCGACCAGGGTTTCGCCCTTGACCGCGAAGACCGGGATGTTCTGTGCGGCGATGGCGGCAGCAGCATGATCCTGAGTCGAGAAAATATTGCACGAAGCCCAGCGAACTTCGGCACCGAGGGCGGTCAACGTCTCGATCAGCACGGCGGTCTGAATGGTCATGTGTAGCGAACCGGTTATGCGGGCGCCCTTGAGCGGCTGGCTCTTGGCGAATTCATCACGAATCGCCATCAAGCCAGGCATTTCGGTTTCGGCAATGCGGATTTCCTTGCGACCCCAGTCGGCAAGGTTGATGTCAGCGATAACGCAGTCTTTGAATTCAGCCACAGTAAGCTCCTGATGAACTGTGGCCGGGAGGGATGCTCACCCGGCATCCCGTGCCCGGCACGGGGTTGATTGGGTGAGCGCCGTTTAAACCGAGCCTGGGAGAGTTTTCCTGCAGCGCTCCTCGGTAGGCTGAGGATTATAAACCGTTTTAAATTTTGTCGCCTAGCCAGTAGCGGTCGATATCGTTTATTCCCCATTTGGCAGCATCCTCATGACCGGCAATTTTTTCGAGGCTGCGTGCCAGATCGATGGTTTCCGGCTTGATATAGGCTAGTGATTTGCTCGAGAAAAAGACCCGGACTTTCGGTTTGAGCAAGGACTGTTCGCCCTGTTCAACCACTACCCCCAGTTTGCCGGATTCAAGTCGAATGAAGGAGCCGATCGGGTAGATGCCAAGACTTTTGACAAATGCCTGGAATACGAAGGGATCAAAGTGCCCTTTCCATTCTGCCATCCGCTTGATCGATTCGGCAGGACACCAGCCTGCCTTGTAGGGACGGTTGGAGGTAATGGCGTCGTACACGTCGCAAACAGTACCCATCTTGGCGTAAAGGCTGATTGTTTCACCGCTCAATCCCTTCGGGTAGCCGCTGCCATCAATTTTTTCGTGGTGATGCAAGCAGACATCTTTGGCCATTTCACTGATGCCAATGCCGCTTAACAGTAGTTTGTAACCTGCTTCCGGATGAGTTTTAACCAGTGCAAATTCCTGGTCAGTTAATTTTCCCGGCTTGTTCAGTACCGTCAGCGGAACTGTCGCCTTGCCAAGATCGTGAAGCAGGCCGGCCATGCCTGCATCGCGTGTTTGCTGCTCATCGAGGCCGAGTTTGCGGGCAAGGGCAATCATCAGTGCGCATACCGCCACCGAGTGCATAAAGGTGTAGTCATCTGCCGTTTTCAGGCGAGCCAAGCTGATCAGTGCTCCCGGATTGCGCAATATGGAGTTGGAAATTTCTTCGACCAGTGGTTCTGCTGCTTCTGCCTCGATGGCCTTGCCCATGCGCGCCTCCTGAAACATTGAGAGGACGGCTTCCTTCCCTTTGGCACAGATTTTTGCGGCGCGTTTAACTTCCTCACCAAAGGAGGCTTTTTCCAGAAAAAGGGGTGAAGTCGGTGGTTCTTCTTTCGTCAATACAGTTACAGATTGAGTGGCCGCTTCTCCGGGGTCGAGATCTCGACCCTTGGCGACATCTATCCAAATTTCCCTGATTGGACTTTCAAGAATCCGCCTGATGTCGTTTGGATCAGTCAGGATAAAGCTGCTCCGCCAGAAGGGATGATCCAGCCACGCACCGCAGAAGGCTTGCAAGTGCATGCCGAGGCGGATTTGGGTGGAGGTAATTTTTTTGAGCACATTTGTTAAATTTAACGAAAAAGGGAGTCGAAGCGACTCCCTTTTTGGGCCTGGTCTGAAACCGCTTACAACCCGGCGTCGGCTTTCAGCAGTTTGGCACGGTCCACCGCTTCCCAGGTGAATTCCGGCTCGTCACGCCCGAAGTGGCCATAAGCGGCGGTCTTCTGGTAAATCGGGCGGAGCAGGTCAAGCATATTGACGATGCCTTTCGGACGCAGGTCGAAATGCTTCTTGACCAGCGTGGTCAGTGTTTCGTTGCTGACCTTCCCGGTGCCGTAGGTTTCCACCATGATTGATGTCGGTTCGGCGACGCCGATGGCATAAGATATTTGCACCAGGCAGCGTGAAGCCAGGCCGGCGGCAACGATATTCTTGGCAACGTAACGCCCGGCGTAAGCGGCGGAGCGGTCGACCTTGGATGGATCCTTGCCGGAGGAGGCACCACCGCCGTGCGGTGCAGCGCCGCCGTAGGTATCGACGATGATCTTGCGACCAGTCAGGCCGCAGTCGCCTTGCGGGCCACCGACGACAAAACGACCGGTCGGGTTGACCAGAAACTTGATATTGCCCTTGATCAGTTCCTTGGGCAGTACCGGCTTGATGATTTCTTCGATGGTCGCTTCGCGCAGGTCTTCCAGGCTGATATCCGGCGCATGCTGGGTCGACAAAACAACGGTATCGATCGAGTGTGGCCGGCCATCGACGTAGCGAATGGTGACTTGCGATTTGGCATCCGGGCGCGCCCAGGGCAGGCGGCCATCCTTGCGCAGCATGGCCTGGCGTTCGACCAAGCGGTGTGACAGGTAAATCGGCAGCGGCATCAACGATGCGGTTTCGTCGCAGGCGTAGCCGAACATCAGGCCCTGATCGCCAGCGCCTTGGCCAAGGCCATCGTCGTAGGCCTTGTTCACACCCTGGGCAATATCCGGGCTCTGTTTGTCGTAGGCAACCAGTACGGCGCAACCCTTGTAATCGATGCCGTAATCGGTGTTGTCGTAACCGATACGCTTCAGGGTTTCGCGGGCGATCTGGATGTAGTCGACGTTGGCGTTGGTGGTGATTTCACCGGCCAGCACGACCAGGCCGGTGTTGCACAGGGTTTCGGCCGCGACGCGGGAATGCTTGTCCTGTGCCAGAATGGCGTCGAGGATGGCATCGGAAATCTGATCGGAAACTTTATCGGGATGGCCTTCGGAAACCGATTCCGAGGTAAATAGATACTCGCTCATTGCAACTCCATTCGGTCCTTGATCCGGCGTTACCGGCTTCGGACCACGAGCGGGCGACGCTTTAGCAGCATTTATGAATCGCCCCGCAAGTTGTCTGTTTAACTCGGCGATTGCATAATATTAATCTTTTCGTGGCGGCTTTCAACCCCCGGGGTTACATGGTTTTTATTTTCAGAGTGTTAAGCCGCCTGCCCTTGGGCCTCGTGCACCTGCTGGGCGGCTGGCTCGGCCGCCTGACTTATCTACTTTCACCGACCTATCGACGTCATGTGCGGGAAAACATGGCGCAAGCCGGCCTCGATTCTTCTCTCTACAGCGCGGCGGCCGCCGAGTCGGGCAAGCAGATGCTGGAGTTGGCGCGCATCTGGTTACGGACCTTGGAAGAGGCTAATGCCCAGGTGGTCGAGGTGTGTGGCCGGGAATATGTCGAGGCGGCGCAACTGGCTGGCAAGGGCGTCGTTTACCTGACGCCGCATTTGGGATGTTTTGAGATTACGGCGCAATATCTGTCGACTTTTGGCGATATCACCGTGCTTTATCGGCCGCCGCGCCAGGCCTGGATTCAAAATATGATTCTCGGCGGTCGCCAGCGCGAAAAGCTGCACCTTGCTCCGGCCGATCTGACGGGGGTGCGTTCGCTGATCAAGGCGTTGAAGAAAGGCCAGGCAGTCGGCATGTTGCCGGATCAGGCGCCGAAGGTTGGCGAAGGCGTTTGGCTGAGTTTTTTTGGCAAACCGGCCTATACGATGACGCTGGCGGCGCGCCTGACTGAAACAGGGGCGACGACACTGATGGCTTGGGGCGAACGTTTGCCGAACGGGCGCGGCTATCGCCTGCATTTTCACCCGCCGCGGCAAGCGCTGAGCGGTACTACGGTCGACCGGGCCCAGCAGATCAATTTAGAGGTTGAAGCTTTGGTGCGTGAATGTCCGACGCAGTATCTCTGGGGTTATAACCGCTACAAACAACCAAGTGGCGCTGAAGCGCCACCGGTGGGGTGATTTTCTTGAAGCTGGTTTTTACTTACATTCTGGTTGGCTTTCTCTGGTTGTTGCACTGGTTGCCGCTGCCGGTATTGAGAGCCTTGGGTAGCTTGCTCGGTCGTTTGCTTTATGCCTTTGGTCGCGAGCGGCGCAAGGTGGCATTGATCAACTTGCGTCTTTGTTTCCCGGAAAAGTCGGAAGCGGAGCGCGAGGACTTGGCGCGCCGACATTTTATTGCCTTCAGTCGGGCCGTGCTGGACCGGACTCTTGGCTGGTGGGCTTCGAGGGAACGGCTGGAGCGCATCGTCCGGATTCATGGCGTCGAGCATCTCAATGATCCCGATGGCAAGCCGGTCATCATCCTTTCGCCGCATTTTGTCGGACTGGATGCAGGTGCGACGCGGATCTCGATGTTTGTTCGGGGTTGCAGCGTTTATTCAAACCAGAAAAATCCGGTTTTCAACAAGCTGCTTTATGATGGACGGATTCGCTTTACCGAAGCTGTGCTGCTTTCCCGGCAGGATGGAATGCGCAAGATCATCAAGGCAATGAAGGACGGCTTCAAGTTTTACTATCTGCCGGACATGGATTTTGGTCCCAAGGAATCGATATTCGTACCGTTTTTCGGTGTGCCGGCCGCGACCATTCCCGGGGTTTCCCGGCTGGCGCGCCTAACCGGGGCCAGGGTGGTCGCCAGTATCACCCGTCAGGTTCCGGATGGCTACGAAGTAGAGGTGACGCCAGCCTGGGAGAACTTCCCGGGGGAGAGTGTCGAAGCTGATACGGAGTTTGTTAATCAGTTTATCGAGAGCCAGGTGCTGCTTATGCCGGAGCAGTATTTTTGGTTGCACAAGCGTTTCAAGACCCGGCCACCCGGAGAAAAAAGGTACTACAAATGAACAGCCTGAATATCGCCATCCGCCGTGTAACCCCGCCCGATGTGCCCGCCATCTCGGCGCTGGCCCGCGAAATCTGGCAGGCCACCTATCCGGGTATCATCACGCAGGAACAAATCGACTTCATGCTCGAGCAGCGTTACGGCCACGAGCGGCTCTACGATGATCTGGAGGACGCCGACAAGTGGCTGGATCAGGCCTTTCAGGGTGAGCGCCGGGTCGGTTTCGCCTTCAGCGAAATCTACAAGGGCGAGTTCAAGCTGGACAAGCTCTACATTCATCCGGACGTGCAGCGCAAGGGCGTCGGTGGCCAGTTGATCGAGCATGTTGCGGCGCGGGCGAAGAAACTGGGCTATCCCTGCGTCATTCTGGCGGTGAACAAGCGCAACGAGAAGGCGATTGCTTCCTACAAGAAATATGGCTTTGTGGTCCGCGAGGCAATCGTCGATGACATCGGTCACGGTTTTGTCATGGACGATTTCGTGATGGAGAAGGTGCTTTAAGATTTTGAGGCAAGCAACTGTCTCTGCTATTCTTTTTTAATTAACCAGCGGAGCAGCTTGTGAAGCTCAAATTTTCCAAAATGCATGGTCTGGGCAACGATTTCGTTGTTCTCGACGGCATTCGTCAGCAGGTTTCCCTGACTCCGGCCCAGCTGCGCTTTCTGGCTGACCGGAATTTCGGCATCGGTTGTGACCAGATTTTGCTGGTCGAAAAACCGAGCCAGCCGGGGGTCGATTTTCGTTATCGCATCTTCAATGCCGATGGCAGCGAGGTTGAACAGTGCGGTAATGGGGCACGCTGTTTCGTCCGCTTTGTGCATGATGTCGGGCTGACCGACAAGCGCGAGATTCGTGTCGAGACACAGACCGGCATTATCGGCCCGCGCCTGGAAGAAGACGGCAATGTTACGGTCGACATGGGAATTCCCCGATTTTTGCCGAATGAAATCCCCTTTCTGCACGACGATGATGTGGTGATTTACTCGCTTGATGTGGCTGATGAAACGCTGGAAATCAGCGTCGTTTCAATGGGCAATCCGCATGCCGTACAGGTGGTCGATTCGGTTGATCGGGCGCCGGTCGCCGAGCATGGGCCGCTGATTGAAAATCACCAGCGTTTCCCGCAGCGGGTCAATGCCGGTTTCATGCAGATTGTCGATCGCCACTCAATCAAATTACGCGTTTATGAACGCGGTTCAGGCGAAACGCTGGCCTGCGGGACGGGGGCTTGTGCGGCCGTTGTCACCGGTATTCGGCGTGGTCTGCTTGATTCCCCGGTGCGCGTTACGACGCGGGGCGGTGATTTGACCATTGCCTGGGGCGGCTCCGGTCAGCCTGTTTTGATGACCGGCCCTGCGGTGACGGTCTTCTCTGGAGAAATTGAATTATGAGTGCCCTGTTCCCCGAAGATGTCGCGGACTATCTGAAGAACAACCCCGGTTTTTTTGAACAATACGCCGACCTGATGGCGCAGATTTTCCTGCCGCATCCGCATGGCGGCCGTGCCGTTTCGCTGGCCGAGCGCCAGATGCTGACGCTGCGCGACAAAAACCGGCAGGCTGAAAGCAAACTGGCCGAACTGACTGCTTTTGGCGAGGAGAACGATGCGATCAGCGAAAAAGTGCATCGTCTAGCGGTCGGTCTGGTGGCCGCCGAGACTTTCCAGGCGGTCATTCATCTGCTGAACTTCCACCTGCGCGACGATTTTCTCGTGCCGCATGTAGCGCTTCGTCTGTGGCACAAGCCGGATGGCGTCGATGGGCTGCCCGAGTTTGCCGCCGTCAGTGAAGAGTTGCAGGTCTTTGCCGAAACGCTGGCTCGGCCGTATTGCGGTTCCACCGCCGGCTTCGGTACGGCTTCGTGGTTCGGGGAAAGCGCCAATCACATCCGTTCGCAGGCTTTGATCGCCTTGCGCAACGGGGGCGGCACGATCGGCATGATCGCTCTCGGCAGCGAAGAAGCGCAGCGCTTTTACGCCAATATGGGCACCCTTTATCTCGAGCGACTCGGCGAAATGGTTTCCGCTGCGCTCGCCAGGGTGACCAAGAGCGTGCTGTGAGTCTGCTGTGAACCAAGCGGCTACGGCCGTCGCTGCCTATCTGGCCGAACTGGCCGAGCAACGGCGGCTGTCGCCGCATACCGTCAGCAATTACCGGCGCGATCTGGCGCGCTTGTTGAATCTGGCCGGGGAAACTTCACTGGCCGAGTTGCAGGTTCATCACATTCGCCGCTTTGCCGCGCAACTGCACGGCCAGGGGCTTTCCGGACGTTCGCTCGCCCGCCTGCTCTCCGCCTGGCGTGGTTTCTTCAACTGGCTGGGTCGTGGTGACGCTGTGCGCGCCAACCCGTGCGAAGGCGTTCGCTCGCCGAAATCGCCCAAACATCTGCCGAATGCCCTCTCGGTCGATGAGGCGGCGCGCTTGCTGCAGCCTGCCGATGACGGCGACCCGGTGCTGCTGGCACGGGATACGGCGATGTTCGAGCTTTTCTATTCCTCCGGGCTACGCCTGGCCGAGTTGGCGGCGCTCGATTGCGCCGCGCTTGATGCCGCCATCAATGAAGGTGAAGTTCGCGTTCTCGGCAAGCGCAACAAGGCTCGGCTGGTGCCGGTTGGCCGCAAGGCACGGGAAGCGCTGGCGGCCTGGGCGGCGCTACGTGAGACGCTGGCCGGGGCGGAAGAGCCGGCGCTTTTTGTCAGCCGGCGCGGCGGACGGATCAGCCATCGGATGATTCAGTTGCGCCTGGCGCAACTCGCCTTGCAACTCGGCTTGCCGCGCCACGTGCACCCGCACATGCTGCGCCACTCCTTCGCCTCGCATGTCTTGCAATCGTCTGGCGACCTGCGCGCGGTGCAGGAAATGCTTGGCCACGCCAGTATTGCCTCGACGCAGGTCTACACGCATCTCGATTTCCAGCATCTGGCCAAAGTCTACGACTCGACGCATCCAAGGGCCAAACGTTAGGCAATTGTTACGGTCAACCGCTAAAAACGCCTGAAAATCAAGCTTTAATTGACCTTTTCTCTACCACCCTCTATGATTGATGGTTCTGAAAATTAGCCGGATTCAAGGAGTTAGTCATGGCAATTACCCGCACCCGCCGTTCTTCCCTGGAGCGCCGTTGCGTCTCCAAGTCCACCAAGCGCCTGTTCAAGGGCACCGGCAAGACCATGTTCAAGGTCGTTTACGCCGCTGAATGCCATTCCCGGAATCGCAAGGCCCTGGGCGCTTAAGTTTGTTCAAGCATGTTGGGCCCCGGTTACTGCAAGGTAACCGGGGCTTCTTTCATTTGAGGTCGAGAAAAATATGGCTCAGCTGATTCTCATGCCGGGTAAGGAACGTTCCGCGTTCAAGCAGCATCACCCGTGGTTGTTTGCCGGTTCGGTCGGGCGGCTGGAAGGCCGGGCACGGCCGGGCGATACGGTGGATGTGCTGGCCGATAATCTGCGCCCGCTGGGCAAGGCAGCGTACAGCCCGAAGTCGCAGATCCGTGCCCGTTTCTGGACCTTCGACCCGGAAGAATCAGTCGATGATGCTTTTTTCAAACGCCGCATCGCGACTGCCGTGGCGCGCCGCCAGGCGCTGCCCGAGTTGCGCGGCCAGCAGGGCTTGCGCCTGATTCATGCCGAATCGGATGGCTTGCCCGGCGTCATTGCCGACCAGTACGCCGATACGATCGTGGTTCAACTGACCTCGGCCGGCGCCGATAAATGGCGCAATGCGATTGTGGCCGGGCTGGTCAAGGCAACCGGCTGCGCTCGGATTTACGAGCGTTCCGACTCCGATGTGCGTGGTCTGGAAGGCCTGGAGCCGACGACGGGCTGGATCTATGGTGAAGCTCCGACTGCGCCGTTGGCGATTGACGAAAACGGCATCAAGCTGGCGGTCGACATCGCCGGCGGCCATAAAACCGGTTTTTACCTCGACCAGCGCGACAACCGCGCCTTGCTCGGCCAATTGTCGGCCGGCAAGGATGCCCTGAACTGTTTCTGCTACACCGGCGGTTTTTCCCTGCAGGCGCTGGCTGGCGGCGCGGCGAGCGTGCTGTCGATTGACTCTTCTGGTCCGGCGCTGGCGCAGGCGCAGGCCAATCTGGCGCTCAATCCGCAACTGCCGGCTGAGCGTGCCGAGTGGCGGGAAGCAGATGTGTTCCAGGCGCTGCGCGATTTCCGCAAGGAAGGGCGTTTGTTTGATCTGATCGTGCTTGATCCCCCCAAGTTTGCACCGTCAGCGGCGCATGCCGAACGGGCGGCAGGGGCCTACAAGGACATCAATGTGCTCGGTTGTCGCTTGCTCAAACCGGGCGGCTTGCTGATGACCTATTCCTGTTCCGGCGGTATCGGGCTGGAGTTGTTCCAGAAGATCGTCGCGGGGGCCGCCGTCGATTCCGGCCGTGAGGCACGCATCGTCAGGCGTCTGGCTGGTTCGGCCGATCATCCGGTAGCCTTGAACTTCCCGGAAGGCGAATATCTCAAAGGCTTGCTCGTTCAGGTCGATTAAACTCAAGCCGTGAATTCGTTGCGCCATCTCCTTCTTGTTGCCGTTCTCCTCTTCGCCCAACTGGCGGCGGGGGTGCATGCCGTCGGGCATGCGGCGGACAACGAGCCGGGCTTGCCAACGCATGCCTGCGAGCTTTGTCTGGCCGCGCACGACCTCGGTTCGGCGTTGCACTCGCTGGCGGCCTTGCCGCCGGTGGCACTTGCCGTGCTGGTGCCTGAGTCGCTGCAATCGCACGACCGCAGCGCTTTACCACCCCCCGCCGCACCGCAGCGCGGCCCGCCTAACGCCTGAAAACGCCCTATTTTTGTTGTCGACCGCAGCATTTTGCTGCCGCTGACGTTCGTTGCGTTTTCAGGAGAATTCCATGTTGCCCAAGCCATTTGCCTTGGCTGCGCTGCTTGCCGCCTCGTGCGGCGCGCAGGCGGCCGGTGATGCCGATCTTGCCGCCATCCGCAGACAGATCGATGAGATGAAAAAGACCGACGAGCAGCGGATTGCCGCGCTCGAACAGAAACTGCTGCAGGCTGAAGCACAAACCAGAGAAAGCAAACCGTCAGAGCCGGTGCCGGTTGCCGAAAATCGCGCTGTTGCGCCGTTGACCGCAAGCGCCAGCGGCTTCAACCCCGAGGTTTCGCTGATTCTGCAGGGGCAGTACAAAAACATGAAGGATGTGGCCGAACGCGGTATTACCGGTTTCGTCCCGGCCGGCGGCCACGACCACGGTGAAGGCAGTATTGAAGGCATCAACAAGCGGGGTTTCTCGGTTGATCACACCGAACTGGTGCTGGCCGCCAATATTGATCCCAATTGGCGCGGTCAGGCGATCATTGCGGTGCTGGATGACTCGGCGGAAGTCGAGGAGGCATGGTTCCAGTCGCTCGGCCTGGGTCAGGGTATCGGGCTGAAGGGCGGCCGCTTCCGCTCGGGTATCGGCTACCTTAACGAGCAACACCCGCATATGTGGGATTTTGCCGATGCGCCGCTGATGTATCAGGTGATGTTCGGGACGCACGGCAGTTACGCCCAGGATGGGGTGCAGCTCAAATGGCTGGCCCCGACGCCGGTTTTTCTGGAATTCGGTGCCGAGTTCGGGCGTGGCGCCAATTTCCCCGGGACTGACCGCAACAAGAATGGCACAGGCGGCGGGGCCTTGTTCGCACATCTCGGCGGCGATGTCGGTGTCGCGCATAACTGGCGAGCCGGCATTTCGTACCTGAAGACGTCGGCGCAGGAGCGTGAGGCGCATTTCGAGGATGTAAACGGCGTTGAAGCGCAGGGTGCCTTTGGCGGCGACTCGACGACATGGGTGGCCGATTTTGTCTGGAAATGGGCGCCGAACGGCAACCCGAAATATCAGAACTTCAAGTTCCAGAGCGAGTACTTTGCCCGCAAGGAAAGCGGCTCACTGACTTGCATGGATGAAGAAAATGCCGGCAATGCCTGCAACCCGAACCTGGACGGCAGCTCAGTAACCAGCCACTACCTGACGCGCCAGTCCGGCTGGTATGCCCAGGGCGTCTTCCAGTTCACGCCCAACTGGCGCGGCGGTCTGCGCTATGAGCAACTCGACAGCGGCAGGCGTGATTTCGGCGAAAATGCCAACTACCTTGTCGTTGATAGCTATCGCCCCAAAAAGGCGAGTGCGATGATCGACTACAGCTGGAGCGAGTTTTCGCGCGTCCGCCTGCAATTCGCGCAGGACAAGTCGATGCTCGGTATTACCGACAATCAGCTTACTGTCCAATACGTCATGAGCTTGGGCGCCCATGGCGCGCACAAGTTCTAGGGAGCCGGCCAATGAAAAAACAGATATCCGCTTTGTTGTTGGCGCTGGCCGTCTTGCCGGCCTGGGCCAATCTCAACGTCTTTGCCACGGTGCCCGAATGGGGGGCGCTGGCCAAGGAAATCGGCGGCGAGCAGGTGACGGTCTACACCGCGACCACTGCTTTCCAGGACCTGCACCGGATCGAAGCCAGGCCCTCGCTGCTCGCCCAGGCGCGCCGGGCGCAACTGATCGTCGCGGCCGGGGCTGATCTGGAAATCGGCTGGCTGCCACTGGTCGTCCGCGATTCGGGAAATTCGGCCATTCAGGCCGGTCGACCGGGGTATTTCGAGGCGGCCAGCTACGTCAATCGCCTCGACGTGCCGACGGTGCTCGACCGGGCTCACGGTGACGTGCACGCGGCTGGCAATCCCCATACCCACCTCAACCCGCACAACGTGCTGAAAGTCGGCGAAGCCCTGGCGACGCGAATGGCCGAACTCGATGCCAACAATGCCACGGTCTATCAGAGCGGCTTCAAGACCTTTGCCGGCAAGTGGCAGGTGGCGATGGCGCGTTGGGAGAAAGAGGGCGCACCGTTGCGCGGGGTGCCGGTGCTGGTCCATCACTCGTCCTTCGTTTACCTGACGCACTGGCTGGGCATGAAGGAGGTTGGGTCGCTTGAGCCAAAGCCCGGCGTCGAGCCGAGTAGCGGTCATCTGAGCAGCCTGTTGAGCCAGCAGCAAACGACACCGGCCAGAATGGTCTTGCGCGCCGCCTACAACCCGGAAGGTCCGAGTCAGTGGATCGCCGGCAAGACCGGCATCCCGGCGGTGCTGCTGCCTTATACGGTGGGTGGCACGGCCGAGGCGAAAGACCTGTTCGGTTTGTTTGATGACACGCTGCAACGCTTGTTGAAAGGCTTACGTTGAGTTTTTTGTTGACCATTGAGCAGTTGGTAGCCGGCTGGCAGCAGCCGGCCACCCAGCCTTTCGACCTGACGCTCGCGGCGGGTGAAATTGTCGGCCTGACCGGCCCCAATGGCGTTGGCAAAAGCACGCTGCTTGCCGCCATGGCTGGGCGGGCAAGGGTTTTTTCCGGACGGATCGAACAGCAACCGGGTTTGCGCCTGGCCTTGCAGACACAGGATGTCCCGCCGGTCGATGGCCTGCCGCTTTCCGGCCGTGAATTGCTGGCCTTGACCGGCGCCAGCGCCGAAGGTTTGCCGCCCTGGCTGGCCGAGCGCATCGATATCCGCCTGGATCGCCTTTCCGGTGGCCAGCGTCACTATCTCGCGTTGTGGGCAATTTTGCAGGCGCCGGCCGATCTGGTGCTGCTCGATGAGCCGACCAATAATCTCGATGCCGCCGGCGTGGCACACCTGACGGCGCATCTGCGCGAAAGGGCGGAAGCGGGGGCGGGCATGATTGTCGTCAGCCACGATGCCGCCTTTGTCGAAGGTGTCTGTGATCGTGTTCTGGTGCTGGAGGCTGGCGATGTGGAGTGAACTTTTTCTCGTGCCATTCCTGACCGGCCTTTGTCTGGCCATTTTGTTGCCGCTGCTTGGTTGCTACCTGCGGCTGCGTGACGAATGGTTGGCGGCACTGGCCTATTCCCATGTTGCGGCCGCCGGTGCCTTGCTGGCGCTGGTAAGCGCCATGCCTCCCGCTTTGGGCGGGATTGCGGCCGCCGGTCTGGCGGGCGCGGGCAAGCGATTTTTCGCCCACAAACTGGCTGGTGGCGCCAGTTATGCCTTGCTGCTGCTTGGTGGCTGGGCGGTGGCGGTGTTGTTGGCCGCCAATCATCCGATGGCCGAACGCCTTGGTCATGCCTTGTTCGACGGTCAACTCTATTTTTCCGGCAGCGAACAACTCTGGCTGGTCGCAATTTGTAGTTTTGTTGCCCTGCTGCTGCTGCGCCTTCTCGCCAAAAATTTGCTGCTGGCGCATGTTTATCCTGATTTTTTCCGCATTCGCGGTCTGCTCGCCTGGCCGACACAGAGTGGTTTTGATCTGCTCGCCGCCCTGGTGCTGGCCTTGGCCACCATGAGCATGGGCGTCATGGGTGCCTTTGCCCTCGTCTTCATTCCGCCCTGGCTGGCTTTCCGGCGGGCGCCTGACTGGCGGGCCGGTTTGTGGCTGGCACTGGCAATCGGTCTGCTTGCCTACATCGCCGCCTTTCTGCTCGCGCTTGGCCTGGATCAACCGTTTGGACCGGTGCTGGCGCTGGTTTTGATTGTTGTCGGTCTGGTCATTGCATGAGCCGGGACGGCGTGCTAAAACGCTTCCTCTGTACGCGGAGTGCTTATGGTTTTTTCCTTTTTCAAGAAGCAGCCCCAGAAGATGCCGGAGCGTCCGGCGGCCCGCCCGCGCCCTCCGGAGCCGCGGCCTGAGGTTCTGGCGCCTAAACCGCTGATTGTCGAAGTCGAGCCGTTGGCCGAGCCTTTGCCGGATCTCGAATTCACCTCAAGCAGCCCGACGTCGGCCTTGTCGGTGGCGAAAAAAATCGATTCCGTTTCACCTGCAACGCCGTTCAAGGCGCCCGCCGAGCTTGCCGACCTTGATTTTTCCGTCGATGACTTTGACCGCGACTTTACCGAATCCAGCGTCATGGCGATTGATGTTGAAGACGGCGGTGATCCGGTGCAGGCGGATATTGAGCAGGTCGTCGTGATGTTTGCCAACAATCAAGACTCCGGTGCCCGGGCACTGCTGGAAATGCTTATCAGGGCGCATCCGGTCAGTGAAGGGCGGCGTTTCTGGACCCTGCTTTTTGATTTGCTGCAGATTACCGGTGATCGTGCGGCCTTCGAGAAACTGAGCCTCGAATTTACCGAGACCTGTGAAATCTCTCCGCCATCCTGGCAACAAGAGCAGCCATTGGCGGTCAGCAATGGCAATGGTGTCGGCTCCAGGGTTTTTGTGCTGCAGGGGGTGTTGACCGCAGACGGTGCCCAGCCGGTGGCTGAGTTGGCCAAACTACTCAGCCAGCCGGGGACCGGGAAGCAGGAAATCACGGTGGATTGCGGCAAGCTGATTGGCTGTGATGACGAAGTGGCTGGCCAACTGGCCGAACTGCTCAGCCAGGCCCGGCGTCGTGGCCCGGTGGTGATGCTTGAAAATGTCGAGGGTTTGCTCGGCCGGCTCAGCGAACGCCTGATCGTTGGTGAGGTCACGCACGCACCGGCCTGGCTGCTTTTGCTGGAGTTGCTGCAGCGCCATTCAACGCAGGATGTTTTTGAGGAGCGGGCGGTCGATTACGCCGTCACTTTTGAACTGTCACCGCCGTCGTGGGAAAGCTTGCCCGGTACTGTCGCTAAATCGACCACAAATCCCGGTCGACCGCAGGATGACGCCTACTATTTTTCCGGTGAGCTAAAAAACTCGCATTTCGACGAACTGGTTGAAGTCTTCAAGCTGATAGATCAGCCGGTTCTCGACTTTTCCGGTGTTCGCCGGATGGACTTCTTCTCGGCCGGGCAACTGGTCAATCGGTTAGCGCCTTACAAGGCTGCAGGGCGGGAGATTGTCATTCGCAGCCCGAACCATCTGGTGGCTGAACTGATGGCCGTCGTCGGCCTCAACAAACAGGCACGTATCATCGTTCCCAAGTCATAAGCGTTAGGAAAAAATCATGGAGCAATATCACGGCACGACAATTCTGTCGGTGCGGCGCGGCAACTCGGTCGCCATGGGTGGCGACGGACAGGTCACGCTGGGTAATGTCGTCATCAAGGCCACCGCCCGCAAAGTCCGGCGTCTGTATCAGGGACGTATTCTGGCCGGGTTTGCCGGCGGTACGGCCGATGCTTTTACGCTCTTTGAGCGTTTTGAATCGAAGCTGGAAAAGCACCAGGGCAATTTGATGCGTTCGGCTGTCGAACTCGCCAAGGACTGGCGTTCGGATCGCGCCCTGCGCCGGCTGGAGGCCATGCTTTCGGTCGCCGATCGCGAAAACTCGCTGGTGATTACCGGTAACGGCGACGTGCTGGAACCCGAATATGGCATTGTTGCCATTGGTTCCGGTGGCTCCTATGCCCAGAGTGCTGCCCGTGCACTGCTTGAGAATACCGAGCTGTCGCCGCTTGAAATCGTTACCAAGTCGCTGGAAATTGCTGGCGACATCTGTATTTACACCAACCGCAATTTCACGATCGAGGTTCTGGAATGACGGCAATGACCCCGCAGGAAATCGTCCACGAGCTGGACAAACACATCGTCGGCCAGAACAACGCCAAGAAGGCAGTCGCCATTGCACTGCGCAATCGCTGGCGGCGAGCGCAAGTGGCCGAGCCGCTGCGGCAGGAAATCACTCCGAAAAACATCCTGATGATCGGGCCGACCGGTGTCGGCAAGACGGAAATCGCCCGTCGGCTGGCTCGGCTGGCCAATGCGCCGTTCATCAAGATCGAAGCGACCAAGTTCACCGAGGTTGGTTATGTTGGCCGCGATGTCGAGACGATCATCCGAGACCTGGTGGAAATCGCCATCAAGTCGCACCGCGAACGGGCGATGAAACAAATGCGAGCCCGGGCTGAGGATGCCGCCGAGGAGCGCGTTCTGGATGCCTTGTTGCCACCGGCCCGTGGCCCCGGTTTCTTTGCCGAAAATACGGGGGCGACGGAAGAGAGCGCGACGCGGCAGAAATTCCGCAAGAAGCTGCGCGAAGGAGAATTGAACGACAAGGAAATCGAGATCGAAGTCGCGGCGCCCGGCATGCAGGCCGAAATCTTTGCGCCGCCCGGCATGGAAGAATTGACCCAGCAGATTCAGGGGATGTTCCAGAACATCGGTGGAGGCAAGAAGAAAACCCGCAAGCTGAAAATTCCCGAAGCCTTGAAGTTGCTCACTGACGAGGAAGCCGCCAAGTTGGTCAATGACGAGGATGTGAAGCTCGAGTCGGTCAAGGCCGTCGAGCAAAATGGCATCGTTTTTCTCGATGAACTGGACAAGATCGCCAGCCGTTCGGAAATGCAGGGTGCCGATGTCTCGCGCCAGGGCGTGCAGCGCGACTTGCTGCCGCTGGTTGAAGGCACGACAGTGTCCACCAAGTACGGCATGATCAAGACCGACCACATTTTGTTCATTGCCTCCGGTGCTTTTCATCTTTCCAAGCCCTCCGACCTGATTCCCGAATTGCAGGGCCGCTTCCCTATCCGTGTCGAACTGGACTCGCTATCGGTTGCCGATTTCGAATGCATCCTGACCCAGACCGATGCTTGTCTGACCCGGCAATATCAGGCGCTGCTCGAAACCGAGGGGGTGCAGCTTGAGTTTGCGGCGGACGGTGTCCGGCGCCTGGCTGAAATTGCCTATCAGGTGAATGAGAAAACCGAAAACATCGGCGCCCGTCGGCTGCATACGGTAATGGAAAAGCTGCTTGAGGAAATCTCCTTTGCGACTGGCAAGGCTGGGCAGGAGAAGTTGGTCATCGATGCCGCCTACGTCAATTTGCGACTGGGTGAACTGGCAGCCGACGAAGACTTGTCGCGTTACGTGCTGTGACCGACGAAAGCCTCAGTTTCCGCCTGCTCGCCATCCTCTTCCCGATTTTCGGGATTGTGGCGGCAGGTTATTTCTATGCCCGTCACCACAAGCCGGAAATGGCGGTGGCCAACCGGCTGAACATGGATATTTTCGTGCCGGCGCTGGTGTTCGCCGCGATGGCTGGCAAGTCATTCGATCTGGTTGCCTACGGGCCGCTGGCGCTCGGCGGTTTTCTCGTGCTGGCGATCTGCGGTCTGCTTACCTGGCCGATTGCCCGGTTGATCGGCGTGCAACCGAAGACGTTGGTGCCGCCGATGTTGTTCAACAACTCCGGCAACATCGGCCTGCCGCTCGCCGTGCTGGCTTGGGGCGAAGTGGCACTGCCGGCGGCGGTCATTCTCTTCATGGTCGAAAACACCCTGCACTTTTCCTTCGGTGCCCGTCTGCTTGATCCGAAAACACGGCTATTGACCCTGTGGCGCATCCCCGTGGTTTTTGCCGCAATTGCCGGGTTGACCGTAGCAATCTTCAAAATTCCCATCTGGCAGCCTTTGGTGATCGCCATCAAGATGCTGGGTGACGTTTCGGTGCCCTTGCTGCTCTTTTCGCTCGGGGTGCGGATGACCGACGTGTCTTTTCGTGAATGGAAAGTGGCGACTGGTAGTGCCGTGCTGCGCCCGATCGCCGGTATGCTGATTGCCGCCGGAGTGATCCAGCTGCTCGGCATGCAAGGTCGCGAAGCAGCAATGTTGCTGGTCTTCGGTGCCTTGCCGCCGGCGGTGCTCAACTTCCTGTTTGCCGAACGCTACAAGCAGGAACCGGAGCGCGTCGCATCGATTGTGCTGATCGGCAATCTGGCGGCGCTGCTCTTTCTGCCGCTGGCGCTAGCCTGGGTACTATGAGTTGCCGTAACGGTTGATTTGTCGGCGGTCGCGCTTGGTCGGGCGACCGTGCAAATCAGCGGCCGGGTCAACGACCAGCTTGCGGGTTTCCCGTTGTATTTCACGGGCCGCAATGCTTGCCGGGCTTTCTTCATAGAGTAGTCGCGCTTCGGGGGCTGGGCCGCGTTTGTCCGAGAGGGCGCGAACACTCACCTCCCAGCGAACTTCGCTGTTACTGATTTCCAGACGGTCGTCGACTTTGACCTCACGTGAAACCTTGACGCGGCTGCCATTGAGCTGCACCTTGCCACCGGTGATTGCGTCAGTGGCGAGCGTGCGCGTCTTGAAAAAACGCGCCGCCCATAGCCATTTATCAAGGCGCACGGCGGCGCTTATTGCGGCAGCAGACTTTCGCCGGCATAAAGCTGTTCAACCGTTTCGCGCTGGCGGATGACAAAGGTCCGATCGCCATCGACCATTATTTCAACTGCCCGCGGCCGGGTGTTGTAGTTTGAGCTCATCGCCATGCCGTAGGCGCCCGCCGACATGACGGCCAGCAGGTCACCCGCTTCAATGCAAAGCGGCCGAGCCTGACCGAGAAAGTCACCGGTTTCGCAGACCGGACCAACGACATCGTAGGAAGGGCAGTCGCCGGTACGCGGCACTACCGGCAGAATGTCGTGCCAGGCCTCATAGAGCGCCGGCCGCATCAGGTCGTTCATGGCGGCGTCGATGATGGCAAAACTCTTGCCTTCACCTGGCTTCAGATATTCGACACGGGTCAGCAGCAAGCCGGCATTGCCAACCAGACGGCGACCCGGCTCCAGAACCACCTTCAGACCGCGGCCGGCCAGCTTGTCGAGCAAGGGGGTCAAGTAAGATGCCACCGTCGGTTGTACCTGCTCGTCCTTGTACTTGATTCCGAGGCCGCCACCAAGATCAAGGTGATGAATGTGAATACCTTCTGCGGTCAACTGGTCAAGCAGGGCCAAAATGCGGTCAAGCGCCTCGACGAAGGGTGCGGGGTCGAGCAATTGCGAGCCGATGTGGCAGTCGATGCCGGCGACCTCGATATTCGGCAAGGCGGCGGCGCGACGATAGAGTGCCAAGGCGTCCTCGTAGGCCACGCCAAATTTTGCTTCCTTGAGGCCGGTCGAGATATACGGATGTGTTTTCGGGTCAACGTTGGGATTGACGCGCAGGCTGACCGGTGCCTGCTTGCCGGATTGACCAGCCACTTCATTGAGGCGTTCCAGTTCGGCGGCGGATTCGACGTTGAAGCAGAAAATGCCGACATCAAGAGCCTGTTTCATCTCTACAGCAGTCTTGCCAACCCCGGAGAAAACTACTTTTTTCGGATCGGCGCCCGCGGCCAATACACGCTGCAATTCACCACCGGAAACGATGTCAAACCCGGCGCCCATGCGCGCAAAGATATTGAGGACGGCAAGATTGGCGTTGGCTTTAACGGCAAAGCAGACAAGCGCACCGTTGCCGGCGGGGTGGCTACCCAATACGTCTTGGAACTCGTGCAGCGAGGCTTCCAAAGCGGCCCGTGAATAGATGTAGGCCGGTGTGCCGAACTGTTCGGCAAGCTCGGGGAGGGCAACGGATTCGGCATGCAGGACGCCGTTTTTCAGGGTAAATGAGCTCATTTTGGGTTTGCTTTTGTGTCCGTGCTAACATCCGCTGCGTCTGTTTTGGCTGCGGGTTTTGCCGCTTTTGGGGTGCCGAACAGAGGTTCTGGAGCTGGGCCAGGCGGTAGTTGGAGGGGGCCTTTCATGCCGCAGGCGGCAAGGCCAATAGTCAGTAAAACGGCAGCTATTCGGGTCATTGGCGACGGCGCTGTCAGTAAAGATTGGGATGGTAGCACACGATGGATGACAAGGAATTCAACAGCTTGGCCGATGTTACGCTGACTCGAATCGAGCATGCGCTGGAGGCTAGTGAGGCCGATATTGATTTCGAACTGGCTGCCGGCGGTGTGCTGGAAATCGAATTTGCCGATGGCAGCAAGATCATCGTCAATCGCCATGGCGTGGCACGCGAAATCTGGGTGGCTGCCAAGGCGGGTGGCTTCCACTTTCGCTGGGATGGCGAAGCTTGGCGCGATACCCGCGATGGTGCCGAATTGATGGAAAAACTCTCCACTCTTGCCAGTCAACAGGCGGGCGAGAAAATCGTTCTTGGCTGATTAATCGGCCGGCGGCTTGTCGAGTTCCGGCTTGGGTTCAGGTGTCGGCTCGTCCTCTTCCGGCGGGCGTTCCTTGGCCGCATTTTCCGCGTAAATATAACTACGTTCGCGTCCCTCGCCGGTCGTGATCAATCCTTCCGGTGTCTCAGGCAGTTGAATTGGAACATCCTTCAAGGCCCGGCTCATGTAGCCGATCCAGATCGGCAGTGCCGCAGCGCCACCGGTTTCCTTTTCACCCAGTTTTTTCGGCTGATCGAAGCCGATCCAGGCGCAGCCGGAAACGGTCATCTGGTAACCGCAAAACCAGGCATCAACATACTCGTTGGTGGTGCCCGTCTTCCCGGCCAGGTCGTGGCGCTTTAGCGCGACGGAGGCTTTGGCTGCCGTGCCATAAATGGTCACGTCGCGCAGCATTGCATCCATCATGAAGGCATTGCGTGGGTCGATCGCACGAATTGAGTCATCGCCGGCCTGAACTTCAGCAGAGTGAGCCAAAACCTGGTTTTTCTCATTACGAATTTCGCGCACGATGTAAGGGTTGATCTTGAAGCCGCCATTGGCGAAGACGGCATATCCAGTCACCATCTGCCAGGGAGTGACCGAACCAGCGCCGAGTGCCATGGTCAGATAGGGCGGATGCTTGGCCGGATCGAAGCCGAAGCGTCCGGCGTAGTCCTGAGCGTAGTGCGTGCCGATGGATTGAAGTAGGCGGATCGACACCATATTCTTCGACTTGGCCAGGGCCGTCCGCATCTTCATAGGGCCTTCGTATTTGCCGTCATAGTTGCGTGGTTCCCAAGCTTGGGAGCCCGTTTGGGTGGCCGAAATGACAATCGGTTCATCAGCCAGAATGCTATTCGGACTGTAACCTTTTTCCAGTGAGGCGGAATAAATAAAGGGCTTGAAGCTGGAGCCCGGTTGCCGCCAGGCTTGGGTGACGTGGTTGAATTTGTTGCGATTGAAGTCGAAACCGCCCACCAGTGCGCGAATGGCGCCATCCTGAGGCGCGATGGCGACAAAGGCTGATTCAACCTCGGGTAACTGGGATATCTGCCAGTTACCCTTGTCGTCCTTCTGGATGCGAACGATGGCGCCGCGCTTCAGGCGCTTGTTGGGTGGTGCCTTGTCATCCAGCATCCGGGCTGCGAACTTCATCGCATCTCCGCTCAATGTGACGAATTCGCCACCTTTGCGGTAGACCTTGATCTGCTTTGCATCTGCAGCCAGCACTAGGGCAGGAATCAGGTCGCCGGCATCGTGGATGTCCTGCAGTGCTTCATCGATGGCTTCATCCTGATCGGAACTGATTTCCTTCATGTCCAGAAACGATTCGGCGCCACGATAGCCGTGACGGCGATCGTAATCCATGACGCCCTTGCGCAGGCTGTTGTAGGCAGCCTGCTGCTCATCCTTGATTAGGGTGGTATAAATCTGCATGCCGCGGGAGTAAACGTCCTCCGGAAAGCGCTCGGCAGCGATTTGGCGGGCCATTTCTGCGGCAAATTCGGCGTGCACTGCATACTCGGCCAGTTCGCGCTTGATAATCAAAGGCTCCTTAAGGGCAGCTTGGTGCTGAGCATCAGTGATGTGCCCCAGTTCATGCATCCGGCGCAAGACATACTGCTGGCGAAGTCGGGCGCGCTTGGGGTTGGCGATCGGATTATAGGCCGAGGGTGCCTTCGGCAGGCCGGCTAGCATCGCCGCTTCCGCGATGGAAATGTCCTTCAGCGGCTTGCCGAAATAAATCTGCGAGGCGGCAGCAAAGCCATAAGCGCGCTGGCCGAGGAATATCTGATTGATGTAAAGCTCAAAAATCTGGTCTTTAGAGAGATTGTTTTCGATCTTGAAGGAGAGTAGTGCTTCGTAAAGCTTGCGACTGTAGGTTTTTTCACCGGTCAGAAAAAAGTTTCGTGCAACTTGCTGGGTGATCGTCGAGGCCCCCTGCTTCTTGCTGCCGCCCAGCAGATTGGTGCCTGCCGCGCGTAAAACGCCTAGGTAGTCAATGCCGCCATGCTCGTAGAAACGGTCATCCTCGGCAGAAAGAATGGCATGTTTCATGATGTTGGGTACTTCGCCGATTGTAACGACGGCCCGGCGTTCTTCGCCAAATTCACCGATCAGGTGATTGTCGGCCGTATATACCCGGAGTGGGATTTTGGGGCGATAATCAGTCAGCAGTTCGAGCGAAGGAAGGTTGGGATAGGTCAGCACCAGTATGATGATTGCGACCGCAATGCCAATGGCCACAAAGCCCAGCAAGGCGATGAGCGGATAAAGGATGAAGCGAAATGCCAAGGGGAGTGAAGGCACAGTGTTGAGGATCAGGTTGTCGTTGCGCCGATTATACGCTGTGGCCTGGCGGCGCCGTAAAAGTGCTTTACATGCCTAGGGGTTGTTGCTAGGATTTGAAGTGAATTATTGGTTGTTTTGCTAACTACGTATTCTATAAAGACTTTTTGGGGGTCTGGTGGGCTTTGATATTTCCATGTTGTTGAATACCAAGGCGCGTCCCTTGATCGGATTGGACATCAGTTCGTCCGCGGTCAAGCTGGTTGAACTGACCGCCAACGGTAAGGATGGCTACCGCGTCGAGCGTTACACCATAGAGGTGCTACCGAAAGACGCGGTGTCCGATGGCAATATTGCCAATCTGGAAGGGGTTGTTGATTGCGTCAGGCGTGCTTGGAAGCGTTTGGGAACGTCGACGCGCAATGTTGCAATGGCCTTGCCAGGCTCTGCGGTTATCACCAAGAAAATTATTGTTCCCGCCGGTCTGCGCGACGAGGAATTGGAAGCCCAGGTCGAATCGGAAGCCAATCAATACATTCCATTCGCGATTGATGAGGTCAATCTGGATTATCAGATTATTGGCCCCTCACCTTCCGTGCCGGACGAATTGGAGGTCTTGATTGCGGCCTCCAAAAAAGAACGGGTTGACGACCGTATCGCTGTTGCCGATGCGGCTGGTCTCAAGGCGGTCGTTGTTGATGTCGAGTCGCTTGCGGCATTGTCTGCCTTCGAACTAATTGAGCGCCAGTTGCCGGAGTCCGGGAAAAACCAGGTGGTGGCCCTGATTGATGCTGGTGCCAACGTCATGAATCTGACCGTGCTGCGCAATGGTTTGCAACTCTATGCGCGCGAACAGGCCTTCGGCGGCGGGCTGCTGACCCAGGATATTACCCGGCATTATGGTATGACCTACGAGGACGCCGAGGCAGCCAAACGGGCCGGCAATCTACCTGAGGGCTATGAAGCTGAATTGCTCAACCCGTTTATGGAAAATTTGGCGCTTGAAGTGTCGCGTGCCCTGCAATTTTTCTTTACTTCAACCCAATACAATCAGGTAAACCATATTGTATTGGCTGGTGGCTGTGCTGTTATTCCCGGTATTGACGAGGTTGTTGCAACTCGTACCCAGGTCAATACACTGATCGCCAATCCTTTCGCCAATATGATTGTTTCCGATCGGGTGCGGGCCAAGAGTCTGCTGGCCGATTCGTCGTCTCTGATGGTGGCTTGTGGTTTGGCTTTGCGGAGGTTTGATCCGTCATGATCCGTATTAACCTCCTTCCGCACCGTGAAGAAGCCAAAAAAGCGAAGCGCGAGCAGTTTTACCTCCTTACGGGTCTGGTCTCCGTTCTTGGCGCAATTATTGTTTTCGCGATCTATACCTTGATTGACGGTCAAGTTACTGCACAGGCCAGTAACAATGATTTTCTTAAACAGGAAATTGCCGTACTCGACAAGCAGCTAGACCAGATCAAGCGGCTCAAGGAGCAGACGCAGGCGCTTCTGTCGCGCAAACAGGTTATTGAAAATTTACAGCGGGATCGTGGTGAGACTGTTTACCTGCTCGGCGAGATGGTCAGGCAGGTTCCTGACGGTGTCTTTCTCAGGACTCTCAAGCAGGATGGATTGAAGGTTAGTTTGACGGGCTATGCTCAATCCAATGCCCGGGTCTCTGCCTTGATGCGTAATATTGATGCCTCTCCTTGGCTGGAGAGTCCGCAACTGGTCGAGGTTAAAGCGGGTATTCTCAATGGGCGTCGAATCAACGAGTTCAGTATGAATTTTGTACTGACGCGGGCCAAGTCCGATGATGTCAAGAGTGGAAAGGCCGCCAAATGAAAGCCAAGTCCATATCAATGCCCAAAATTGACTTTCAGCAGGTCCTTGACGATTTTCGTCATATGAATCCCAACGACCCTGGGTCGTGGCATCGGATTCCCAAGGTAACCGTTCTGGCTGGTCTGTTCCTGGTTATTCTTGTTGCTGGCTGGTGGTTTGTCTGGAATGACCAGCTTACCGAGCTTGATAACAAGCAGCGTGAAGAGGAAACCCTTAAGCAGCAATTTTTGGATAAAAAGCGCCAGGCAGTCAATCTTGAGCTTTACACACAGCAGCTTGCCGACATTGATCGATCATTTGGCGCCTTGTTAAAGCAATTGCCGAATAAATCGGAAATTGAGGCTTTGCTGATAGAGGTCAACCAAGCCGGTCTTGGGCGTGGCCTGCAGTTCGAACTCTTCCGACCCGCTCAGGAGCAGATCAAGGACTTCTACGCCGAGTTGCCGATTGTGGTCAAAATTAACGGGACTTATCACGATTTTGGTGCGTTCGCGGCTGATATCGCCAAGCTTCCACGGATTGTGACGTTGAACAACATATCGATTGCGCCCCTCAAGGATGGCGGCGTTTTGACGATGGATGCCACAACGAAAACCTTCCGTTATCTGGATGAAGAAGAGATCGCCAAGCAGAAAAAATCCGCACAAGGAGCGAAGAAGTGAAGCGAATATTGCTTACCGCCCTCTGTATTGCCTTGGTGGCCTGTTCCGGCGAGGGGCATGACGACCTGAAGCAGTGGATGGCAGACAACACCAAGGGTCTACGCGGAGGTGTGCCCAAGCTGCCCGAGGTGATGCCCTACCAGCCGGTTCCATACGATGTTGAGGGTATGCTTGATCCATTCAAGCCGGGAAAGATTGAGCCAGAATCCAAACGCGGGCAGGGCGGGGGCAAGGGCGGCATTTTTCAGCCTGATTTCGACGCCCGTGAATTGCGTAACAGCCTTCTTGAAAAATATCCGATTGAATCGCTCAAAATGATTGGCTTCCTCAATATCAACAAACAGCCAATGGCAGTGGTGCAAGTGGAAGACAAGGTCAAGCAAGTTAAGGTTGGAGATTACATTGGCCTTGATTTCGGCATGGTGACGCAGATTTCGGACAAGG
Organism: uncultured Dechloromonas sp.; assembly: GCA_964459735.1. Classification (GTDB taxonomy): domain Bacteria; phylum Pseudomonadota; class Gammaproteobacteria; order Burkholderiales; family Rhodocyclaceae; genus Azonexus. Next base: position 24,859 of record CAYWNX010000001.1, read on the forward strand.
AAGTCGAACTGCGCGAATTGATTCAGGACTCTGCAGGTGACTGGAGCGAGCGCAAGAGCACGCTTTACCTACAGAGCAAGGAGGGAAGCAAGAAATGAAATTCATCAACTACTCGCTGGTAGTCGCTTCGGCCTGCCTTGCATTTGTTTCGCCGCTGAAGGCCCAGACACTCCCGGCCAATAGCATTGAAGCAATCAACGTTGCTCAACAGGGAAACGATATTGCCGTCAAGATTGACCTCAAGGAAGCGCTGACGTCGCCGCCAGCTGGCTTTAGCATTGCCAACCCAGCCAAAATTGCCCTCGATTTTCCGTCGACCGCAAACGGCTTGGGGAAAAATAGCCAAGTGGTAAATGAAGGCGACCTGCGCAGTCTGAACGTTGTGCAGGTAGGTGAGCGGACTCGCCTGGTGCTTAATCTTGGGCGCAATATGAATTACACAACGCGCCTTGATGGCAAGTCGCTCTATGTGATGCTTTCACCCATTGCTCGGATCGGCGATTCGGCCGCCCAGCGCGCTACCCGTTTTGCTGAGGAAAGTGCTGTGGGCAGCAAGCATGCGCTGCGCGATGTAATGTTCCGTCGAGGCAAAGATGGGGAGGGGCGGATTGTTGTTGATCTCAGCGACGCCGGAACCGGCATCGATATTCGGCAACAGGGTGCCAATTTGATCGTCGATTTCATGAAGACGTCGATACCGGAGCATCTGCGTCGCAAGCTGGATGTGGTTGATTTCGCAACGCCGGTTTCGAGCGTTGAAACCAGGGCGATGGGTGAAAACGTTCGCATGACGATTTCGCCGAAAGGGTTGTGGGAACATAACGCTTACCAGAGCGACAACCAGTTTGTCGTTGAGGTAAAACGCATTATTGAAGACCCGAACAAACTTGTTCAGGGAAGCAAGGTTGGTTACGAGGGGCCGCGGGTCAGTATCAATTATCAGAACGGTGATGTTCGCGCTTTGCTTCGTCTAATGGCGGAAGAACTGGGTTTGAACGCGGTGATTAGTGACACCGTTACCGGTATGACGACACTGGTGCTCAAGGATGTGCCGGCTGATCAGGTGATTGATATCATCTTCCAGCAAAAGGGTCTGGACATGCGCAAGAAGGGCAATATCATCATGATTGCCCCTCGGGATGAAATTGCCACTCGTGAAAAGCTTGAGTTTGAATCGAAGCAGCAAAACAGCGATCTGGAGCCTTTGAAGCTAGAGCAATTCGTCATGAATTATCAGAAGGCGGCAGATGTGGCGCGGCTCTTGTCCGGAATGGCCGTTGCCGGGGGAGCTGCTCCAGCAGCTGGGGCAAATGTTGCTGCTCAGCGCTTGCTGAGCAAGCGAGGAAGCGCCATTGCCGACCCGCAGTCGAATATCGTTTTCGTGAACGATATACCGTCGAAGCTTGAAGAGATTCGCAGCTTCATCAAAGCGATCGATATAGGTGCGCGACAGGTGTTGATTGAGGCACGAGTGGTTGAGGCGAACGACACGTTTAACCGGGAATTGGGCGTGAAAATGAATTTCCTGAGTCGCCGGGCTGAACAGATTGGCAACAGCGGCGTTTACGTCGGTGGTGGCGCATATGCACCACCGACCTCAAGCTCAAGTTCGACGACTACCGGTGGTGTAACTACAACAAACTCAACGTTTACGCCTGGTACCCAGACATCCGCCAATGCACTTGGCGTAAATTTGCCATCCTTTACCTCAACAGGTGGCACTCTTGCTCTGTCATTGTTCAATGCCTCACTGACCAGGATTCTGAATCTCGAACTGGCAGCGCTGGAGTCGGATGGTATCGGCAAGATTGTTTCAAGTCCGCGGGTGATTACTGCCAACAACGTCAAGGCCAAGATCGAGGACGGAACCGAAATTCCTTATGTCACGACGCAGACTACTGGCGGAGCGGTAACACAAACTGTCAGTTTCAAATCAGCCAAGCTTTCGCTGGAAGCGACGCCGCAGATTACACCTGAAGGGACGGTCAGAATGTTGCTGGTGGTCAAGAAGGAGGAACCGGACTATACCCGGGCGATTCTTGGTAACCCACCGATCAAAAGCTCCATTGTCGAGACCAACGTTGTGGTTGAAAATGGTGGAACCGTGGTCATCGGCGGAGTTTTTGTCACCGACAGTCAGAATTCAGTTGAGAAGGTACCTTTGCTGGGTGATATCCCCTTCTTTGGCTGGATGTTCAAATACAAGAATGAGATCGGAAAGCGCCGTGAGTTGCTGGTCTTCATTACGCCGCGGATTGTTTCCGACAAGCTTCGCTTTGACTGACCGTCAAGCAATCATGTAAACCGAGGCCGGCAATGCCGGCCTTTTTTTGTGCCTAGACCAGAGTCAGATAGAATCCGGCCGTGGAAAATCGTCGAAACATATATCTCGTTGGCCTGATGGGGGCCGGCAAAACAACTGTCGGTCGGCAACTGGCCAGGCGCTTGGGGCGGCATTTTTACGACTCTGATCATGAAATTGTCGAACGCACAGGAGTGCTTATACCGACGATCTTCGAAATAGAGGGTGAGGAGGGGTTTCGCCGTCGTGAGGCGCAAACGATTGCCGAGTTGTCGGATATTGACAATATTGTGCTGGCAACTGGCGGCGGTGCGGTGCTCAATCCAGAAAATCGCAAGATACTTCACGAAACGGGTTGGTGCGTGTATCTCAATGTTCCGCCGGTGCTGCTCTATGAGCGCACAAAACACGACCGGAATCGCCCCTTGTTACAGGTAGAGGATCCTTTGGCCAAGTTGGAGGAACTTTACACGGCGCGTGACCCTCTTTATCGTGACGCCGCCCATTTCGTGGTCGAGGGTTCTCACTTGGTGGCTTCGGGCATTGTTCAGCAATTATTGCGGGAATTTAGCCGTTTATGCAAAACCTGATTCAAACTTTGAATGTCGCGCTGGGCGAACGCGCCTATCCGATCCAAATCGGCTGTGGTGTCCTGAGCAAACCTGAACTAATCTTGCCTCACATCAAGCAAAAGAAAGCCGTGGTGGTGACGAATACTACGGTGGCACCGCTTTATCTCGAATTGCTGCGGTCGACGCTGGAAAAAGCCGGAATTTCAATGTTGCCGGTCATTCTTCCTGACGGCGAGCAATACAAGACATGGCAAACGCTGAACTTGATCTTCGACGCCTTGCTCGGCGCACATTGTGAGCGAAGCACAACACTGATTGCGCTGGGTGGTGGGGTGATTGGTGATATGGGTGGCTTTGCGGCAGCTTGTTATCAGCGCGGCATGCCTTTTATTCAGGTGCCGACAACCCTGCTGTCGCTGGTCGACTCCTCGGTTGGCGGCAAGACAGCGATAAATCACCCTTTGGGCAAGAATATGATCGGCGCTTTTTATCAGCCGAAGCTGGTGCTCGCCGATATCTCCACCCTGGATACCTTGCCGGATCGCGAACTGAAGGCCGGGTTGGCCGAGGTCATAAAGTATGGCCTGATCCGCGATCCAGAATTTTTTGTCTGGCTTGAGGAAAATATCGAGAAGCTGCTGGCGCGCGATAAAGATGCACTGATTTATGCCGTGCATCGCTCTTGCACTAACAAGGCAGAAGTTGTCGCTGCTGACGAGCGGGAAAATGGCGAACGGGCACTGCTCAATCTCGGTCATACCTTCGGTCACGCGATTGAGACCGGCCTCGGCTATGGTGAGTGGCTGCATGGTGAAGCGATAGCCGCCGGCACGTTAATTGCTGCGGAACTGTCATGTCAGCTGGGGTGGTTGCCAGCCGAATCGGTACTGCGGATAGAGCGCCTGTTTGTTCGGGCGGATTTGCCCGTGTTTGGAGCGCCTTTGGGTGCGGCCAGGTACCTTGAATTAATGCGTCACGACAAGAAGGTGCAAGACGGAAAACTGCGACTGGTTCTGCTCAAGGAAATTGGTCGGGCAGTCATGTCGGATGTGGCGGATGAGGCGCAGATTAGTGCGGCGATTGAGGCGCGATGCACTCAAACAGGGAAGATTTGAGTTTTCCGGGCCGCATTGGTGCGTTGCAGCATCTTGAATCGACAGGGTTTTGCCAGTATATTTGATGGTTGCCTCAAAATTTCGTAGAGGCCGAGGCGGGAAATATGACTCTCGGCTTTTTTCATTGTTGGCCCATTTATACCGGCCAAGCTATTTGAAGGAATGCGTGTGATGGAATCGGCTGTACCTGAGCGGCAGGGTTTGTATGATCCTGCAAACGAGCACGACGCTTGTGGCGTGGGCTTTGTAGCCCATTTTAAAGGCCAGAAATCTCATAGCATCGTCGAGCAGGGTTTGTTGATCCTGAAAAATCTGGATCACCGCGGTGCCGTTGGCGCCGACCCCCTGCAGGGTGATGGTGCCGGCATTCTTATCCAGATTCCCGACCAGTTCTACCGTGAAGAGATGGCCAAGCAGGGCATCTCTTTGCCGCCTTTGGGCGAATACGGGGTTGGTATGGTTTTCCTGCCGCAGGAGGCTGCATCGCGCCACGCCTGCGTCGAGGAAATCGAACGTTCCGTCAAGGCGGAAGGCCAGGTTTTGCTCGGCTGGCGCGATGTGCCGGTGAATCGCGATATGCCGATGTCGCCGACGGTCAAAGCCAAAGAACCGGTGATTCGCCAGGTATTTGTCGGTCGCGGCCCGGATGTCTTTGTGACCGATGCGCTGGAGCGCAAGCTATATATTATTCGCCGTCGTGCTGCAAACGCCATCAAGTCGCTCAAGCTCAAGCACGGCCAGGAATTCTACGTGCCGTCCTTCTCCGCGCGGACAATGAACTACAAGGGTCTGTTGCTGGCTGATCAAGTCGGTGTTTATTACCTCGACCTCCAGGACAAACGTACGATTTCCGCCCTGGCACTGGTCCACCAGCGTTTTTCGACCAATACCTTCCCGACCTGGGATCTGGCGCATCCGTTCCGCTACATTGCTCACAACGGCGAAATCAACACCGTGCGTGGCAACGTTAACTGGTTCAAGGCACGTGAGCAGGCAATTTCCTCGCCGATTCTCGGCGACGATCTGAAAAAGGTCTGGCCGTTGCATTACCCGGGTCAGTCCGATTCGGCTTCTTTCGACAACGCGCTTGAACTGTTGGTGATGGGCGGCTACTCGATGGCCCATGCTGTCATGCTGATGATCCCGGAAGCCTGGGAAAAGCACACGCAGATGGATGAAAACCGTCGCGCCTTCTACGAATACCATGCTGCAATGATGGAACCGTGGGATGGCCCCGCCGCCGTTGCGTTCACCGATGGTCGCCAGATCGGCGCCACGCTCGACCGTAACGGCCTGCGTCCGGCCCGCTATCTGGTCACCGATGACGACCTCGTGGTCATGGCTTCCGAATCCGGCGTGCTGCCGATTCCGGAAAAGAAGATCGTCAAGAAATGGCGTCTGCAACCGGGCAAGATGTTCCTGATCGATCTCGAGCAGGGGCGCATCATTGACGATACAGAACTGAAAGATTCGCTGGCCAAGGCCAAGCCCTACCGTGAGTGGATCGAAAAGATCCGTATCCGGTTGGACGAAATGCCGGCGCCGGCCGAAAAAGTTGATGTGGCAACGGCTTCGTTGCTTGATCGGCAGCAAGCTTTTGGTTACACGCAGGAAGACATCAAGATCATTCTTGAGCCGATGGTTCAGAATGGTGAAGAAGCGACCGGGTCGATGGGTACGGATTCCGCGTTGCCAGTCTTGTCGAACAAGAACAAGACGCTGTATGCCTACTTCCAGCAGTTGTTTGCTCAGGTAACCAATCCGCCGATCGACCCGATTCGCGAAGAACTGGTCATGTCACTGGTTTCCTTCGTTGGCCCGAAACCGAACCTGCTGAACACCACTGATATCAACCCGCCGATTCGCCTCGAAGTTTCCCAGCCGGTATTGACCTGCACCAATATGGAGAAACTGCGCTACATCGAAAAATATACGGCCGGCAAGTTCAAGTCCCTGGAGTTGGATATTTGCTATCCGGTAGCCTGGGGCAAGGCCGGGATTGAGGCCCGTCTAGCTTCGCTGGCGGCCGATGCCGAAGATGCCGTGCGTTCTGGCGCCAATGTCCTGATCGTTTCCGATCGCAAGGTCGACGCCGATCACGTCGCCATCCCGGCGTTACTCGCTACTTCGGCGATCCATCAGCATCTGGTCAAAAAAGGTCTGCGAACCAGTGCAGGTTTGGTCGTTGAAACCGGCTCGGCACGTGAAACGCATCACTTTGCATTGCTCGGCGGCTATGGTGCCGAAGCAGTGCATCCGTATCTGGCACTCGAAACCATCGAGGCGCTGGCCAAGGGTGATGCCGAAACAGCCGAGAAGTATGTTTATAACTACGTCAAGGCAATCGGCAAGGGGCTGAACAAGGTCATGTCCAAGATGGGCATTTCCACTTACATGTCCTACACCGGTGCGCAGATTTTCGAAGCGATTGGCCTGCAAAAGGATTTCGTCGAGAAATATTTCACCGGTACACCGTCCAATGTCGAAGGGATTGGCGTCTTCGAAGTAGCCGATGAGGCAATTCGTCTGCACGAAGAAGCCTTCTCCGATAATCCGGTGCTCACTACCATGCTTGATGCCGGCGGTGAATATGCTTTCCGCACTCGCGGTGAAGAGCACATGTGGACGCCGGACTCGATAGCCAAACTGCAGCATGCAACGCGCTCCGGTCAGGTAGATACCTACAAGGAATACGCCAAGCTGATCAACGATCAGACGAAGCGTCACCTCACTTTGCGTGGCCTGTTCGAGTTCAAGCCGACAGCAACCGCTGTGCCGCTGGCTGAAGTCGAGTCGGCCAAGGAGATCGTCAAGCGCTTTGCAACGGGTGCCATTTCACTTGGTGCGATTTCCACCGAGTCGCACACCACGTTGGCGATTGCCATGAACCGTATCGGCGGCAAGTCGAATACCGGTGAAGGTGGTGAGGATGCCAGTCGTTATGCACCGGTCAAGGGTGGGACAATGCTCTCCGATGTGGTTGGCAAGACCCGTATCGCGCGCGACCTGGAACTGAAGGAGGGCGACTCGTTGCGCTCCTCGATCAAACAGGTTGCTTCCGGACGTTTTGGTGTGACGACCGAGTATCTGGTCAATGCCGACCAGATCCAGATCAAGATGGCCCAAGGTGCCAAGCCGGGTGAAGGTGGTCAGTTGCCGGGGCACAAGGTTTCCGAATACATAGGCTTCCTGCGTCATTCAGTACCCGGCGTCGGCCTGATTTCGCCGCCGCCGCACCACGATATTTATTCAATTGAAGATTTGGCCCAGTTGATTCACGATCTGAAGAATGCCAATTCGCGCGCTTCAATATCCGTCAAATTGGTTTCCGAAGTCGGTGTAGGTAC
>CAYWNX010000002.1:0-31685 GCA_964459735.1 uncultured Dechloromonas sp.
AGCCGGTCGACTCGGCCGTTATGGTTGTAATCGTGTTGGCGATCGTGCTTTTGGTTATAAATCCGCTGGCTCTGCACATCCTGGGCATGCTGCAGACTGGCGCGCTCTTGGCGCGTCACCACACCGTCAGACCTGGCGCGTAAGGCCATATTCTCAACATGGCGCTGACCACGTTCGAGGCGCCTCGCCTCCCGCAGCGTCAAGCTGCCGGAATTCACGCCCTGCTCGATACGCGCCTGCTGATTGGCTTGACGCTGGTCGACACGCGGCATACTGGCCTGGGCAAATGCTGTCACCGGCAGCAGGATGCATAGGGCTGCAATCGTCTTGATGTCCTTCATGTTTTTCTCCTCAATGCCGGGCTGATTCCCTGGACGCCATTGAAAAGTAAAACGCTGCAAAAATCAGTCGCCCAAATGCAAGGCTTTGTAAGCAGTTGTGTCGGGGGCGAAAAGATCAAGACGATCGGTAAAGAGAGCGTTGACGCCACGGGCAAATAGCATTTTTGCTCTATTTTCGCTGTTGACTGTGTAACACAGTACCGGAATGCCCTTGGCACGCGCCTCGGCCAGCACAGCGTCAGACAGCAGATCGGCATCGCAATGCAGGGAAAAGGCTTGCAGCCGCCTGATTTCAGCCAGCCAGTCGGCCGGCACGGCTTCGAACAAGACAGCGCGCGCAATGGTTGGCGCCAGATCGCGTGCAATTTCCAGCGCCACCAGCGAAAACGATGAAATCAGCGGCGGCACCGGTGCGCCGTGCCACAACTCGGCGGTCAGTTTGGCAACGCACCGGGCTGTTTCAATTTCCTGACCAGCAGAAGGCTTGATTTCGACATTGGCCAGCAGGCCAAGCTCGCGACACAGGGCGGCGGCTTCGGTAAACCGGGGGATCGATTCGCCCTGCCCGGCATCCAGTGCGAAAAGCTTGGCGTCCGGCGTCTCGCCGACGCGACCGACGCCATTGGTCGTCCGCTCCAGCGTTTCATCGTGGATCAGCACGGGTGTGCCGTCGCCACTGAGCATCACATCAAACTCGACCGCCTTGTACCCCAGCCGTGCCGCGAGGCGAATTCCGGCCAGGGTATTTTCAGGGGCGAGCGAACCGCCGCCGCGGTGAGCAAACCAGCGCGGCAGCGGCAATTGCATCAGAAGGGTTGCACCTTCTTCAGCGACGGAGTGGCGCCGAGTGCCGCATTGCCGCGGCTAACCGAGGTATCGAGCGCAGCCTTGGCCGGTTTCTTGTCGGCCCAAACCGCTTCCAGTTCCTCGTTGGTGATGATGCGCACCGGGTCAACATCCGAAACGCGCGCCGCCGGCTTGCTACTGGTTCCCTTCAGCGAGGCATACGCAACCTGCAGGGTCTTGTCGCTATCCTGCAGCAGCTTGCTGCTGGAAGCAGCCCGGGCGGCTGCGGTCAGGGGGAGGCCGCCATAGATACGGACCATTTCGACCTGCATTTCCGGTGAGAGCAGGAAAGAAACAAACTTCGCCGCCTGTTTGTATTCGGCCGGCGAACGACCGGCACCCACCCATAATGAGGCACCGTTAGCCAGCGACGGCTGACGACCACCGTAAACATCATCGTGATAAGGCAACTGCGTGACGCCGAGTTCAACCCCCTTGGCTTCGCGGAAATCGCTGGCCTCGCGGGAGTCGGTTGAAATCATCGCGCACTCGCCATCGTTGAATTTGGCGCTTGCCTCATTACGACGACCGAAGAGGCGGAAATAACCGGCCTTGGTCCAGGTCGCCATCATCGCAATATGCTTGACCTGGGGCAGGCCGTTGAAGGTCAGTTGCCCCTTGTCGCTCATCGCCGGCACGCCGGAAATGGCGCTCACGTTGTCCACATGCACCCAAACCGGCCACGAGGTCGTGTAAGGACAGGCATAACCCGCTTCCTGAAGCTTATCGAGCATGCCCTGCATTTCGAACCAGGTTTTCGGCGGCTGCTCCGGATCCAGCTTGGCCTTGCGGAAAGCATTTTTGTTGTAAAACAGCACGGGTGTCGAATAGAGAACCGGTAGCGCGACCAGGCGGCCCTTGGGATCGACGACATTGGACGTGATGTCGCCGGAAAAATCGGCTTTCTTCATCGGCTGGCCGGCTTTGCTCATCATTTCATGCAGTGGCACAAACTGCTTCTGCTGGCTCAACACCTCGCTCATGTCGTAGCGCTGAAGCAGATTCAACCCGGCTGGCTTGCTGCCTTTTTCCAGACGAACCAGCTTCAGCTTGCCACTGGATTCCTTGTTGAAACGATCGACAACCGCCTGGAGGCTTTCCTCACCGGATGGCCCGAGATTGTGCGCCAGCTCAAATTCAACGGCCGCGGCCGGCGTCGCTGCCGGTTTGGCGGGTTTGGCCGCCTGGGCTGAGAAGGCCAGCCCTAAACTGATCGCTACAACCAGGGGGCGAAATCGATGGGACATGAGCACTCCGTAAGATCGAAAATGAGGCAATTATAACGCCCGGCAAGCGCCGGGACGCACGCCAACTTTGGCCTTAATTGTGCGAAAATTGTGCCATGAATACACGCCATTCCCTTATTTTCCTTGCCGTACTGGCGCTCGCTGGCTGCGATCAGGTCAATCAAAAACTCGGCCTGGAAGATACCGGGAAAAAAGAAGCCCGGCTGGAAGCCGAAGGCAAGGCGGTGGGTAGCGCCTGCCGGCACTCCGGACGCGCGATCGAAGATTGTTACGCGATTTATACCTGGCTGCCCAAGGCCGGCGTTTTTGAAGGCTGGCGCGAGATGGACGCCTACATGCGGGAAAACAAGATCGAAACGATCGTGCCCCAGTTGCCGCCCCCAGAAGGGCCTGGCAAGAAAAGGAAAAAAATCGTCACCGACGAATCGGCCGAAAGCAATGCATCGAAGCCGGAGACGGTGACTGAACAGCCCAAAGGCACCGAAAAAAGCGAAGCAAAGCATTAAGCGGATGGCAGCGCGCCTCAAGGGAGTGTGATGAAGCTTCCCGACTTTTTCAGCGGCATCAGGGGCAAGCTGATCACTCCCTTTGTGCTGATCAAGGCAATACCGCTGCTGTTGCTCGCCTGATTTGCCTGGCATGCAGCACAGCAACTCGGCGATGAAATTTCGGTCAAGGCGGGCGGCATGGCGCTTGACTGCCCTTGTCTCAACTTTGCCCTCAACACGACGGCTCGAATGCCCTTTCCGAATACGGCAGCTCCCGCTCTTTCGTCATTTTCTTTTCCGGCCAGAGAAAGCTGACGACCACCCGACCAATCGCCTGCTCGCCAGCGTACTGCTCAAGTAACTCGAAATGTACAGCCTCGCCTACACCGCGCACGCCTTCCCGGAAGATCGCGGGCGCTTCCTCGCCGCCGGCTTTGACGACATTCTGGTCAAACTCTTCAACCGCCAGCGTCTGGAAGAACTGGTCGGCTGTTTGTAATTGCCAGGCCCTGAAAGCGTATAATCGTTACCCATGTCTGAAATCAATACGTTAGCTGGCGACGCAGCCAGCACCCCGACGGCGGCAACCCCTGCCGATACCGCACCCGAAATCACCTTTGCCGACCTCGGTCTCGCGCCTGAACTGCTGCGCGCCGTACTCGACGAGGGTTACACCAAACCAACGCCCATCCAGGCCCAGGCCATTCCGCTGGTCATCAGCGGCAAGGACATCATGGGTGGTGCCCAGACCGGTACCGGCAAAACCGCCGCTTTCACACTGCCCATTCTGCAACGCATCCTGCCCTTCGCCAGCAGCAGCCCGTCGCCGGCCAAGCACCCGGTGCGCGCCCTGATTCTGGCGCCGACGCGCGAACTGGCGCTGCAGGTCTTCGAATCGGTCAAGGCCTACAGCAAGCATACCCACCTGCGCGCCATGTGCGCCTACGGTGGCGTCGACATCCGGCCGCAGATCGCCGAACTGAAAAAGGGCGTCGAAATTCTCGTCGCCACGCCGGGCCGCCTGCTTGACCACGTCGAAAACAAGAGCGTCAGCTTTGGCTCGGTCCAGGCGCTGGTTCTCGACGAAGCCGACCGCATGCTCGACATGGGCTTCGTGCCGGACGTCACGCGCATTCTCAACATGCTGCCGCAACAACGGCAAAGCCTGCTGTTCTCGGCGACCTTCTCCGAAGAAATCAAGCGCCTGGCCGACAATATGCTCAAGTCGCCGGTGCTGATCGAAGTCGCCCGCCGCAACCAGGTGTCGGAAAACATTACCCACCGCGTCCATCCGGTGTCCGAATTCGGCAAGCGCAACCTGCTGATCAAGTTGCTGAAATCCAGCGAAATCAACCAGTGCCTGGTGTTCATGCGGACCAAACAGGGCTGCTCGCGGCTGACCCGGGAATTGCAGCGGGCCGGCATCCGGGCTGACGCCATCCACGGTGACAAGAGCCAGCTTGAACGCATCAAGGCGCTCGACGACTTCAAAAATGGCACGACGATTGCGCTGATCGCCACCGACGTGGCGGCACGTGGCCTGGATATCGACGATCTGCCGCACGTCATCAACTACGAGCTGCCGCACACGCCGGAGGACTACGTGCACCGCATCGGCCGCACCGGGCGTGCCGGCAAGAAGGGGGTCGCCATTTCGCTGGTCAGCGCCCACGAAGTCGGTTATCTGGTCGATATCGAAAAACTGATCAAACGACCGATCGAGCAGGTCGAGGTGGTCGGTTTCGAGCCGGAAGCGGAATACGAATACCCGCCGGGCAACAAGAAAAAGCGCCCCCCTGCAGCGTCCACCGCAGCACCGGCCAGGACGCCGCCACCGAGAGCGCCGGTAGCGCAGCAGCGCGCCCCCCGCCGCTCGAACATGGTGGCTGCCGACGGTTTCGATTTCCGCAAACCTTATGAGGAAAACCGGCCGCGTGGTGAAGTGCCGAATTCGCCGAAAGCCCCTGCCCCGGTTGACCCGCACAAGCCGAAACGGGTCGTTGCTGCGCTGCTGGGCGGTCTGGGCCGCAAGTAAACAGGCTTTCCACTGACCAAAAGCAAACGGCGCCTTGATGGCGCCGTTTTTATTGCCGGGCGACTTTAGTTCTTGGCACGCGCCATAAAGCCGGTGGGTGGTGCAAGTTTTTCCGATGGCGCCTCGACCAGTTTGATGATGGCCAGCGACAGGTTGTCGCCACTCCCCTCGGCCCGCTGGCGCGCCTTGTCGATCAGGATTTCGCAGGCATCACGGGCCGAATTATCAGCAACCAGTGTCGCCAGTTCGGCATCTGAAAAATAGGCCCAGACGCCATCCGAACAAAGCACGAAGGCATCGCCGGCGAGCAGATCATCGGTTTCGGAAAAAGCCATTTTCGGCTCGTCCTGACCACCCAGCGAAGTCAGCAGCACGTTCCGGTTCGGGTGCGTCAGCGCCTGCTCGACGGTAATCCGCCCACTGGCAATCAGATGTTCGACATAAGAATGATCGACTGTCCGGCTGAGCAGCACCTTGCCGCGAAAGTGATATAGACGACTGTCACCGCAGTGCGCCCAGCTGACCCGTCCGGGCAGCAGCAGCAACATGACCGCTGTGCTGTGCGGGTCTTTTTCGTTCATGAAGCGCGATGCCTTGATCATCGTATGCGCTTCCCACAGGCTGTTTTCGAGCAGGCACTTGGCGCTTTCTTCGGCCGGGGAAAAGTGATCAAGATTGGTTTTTGTCGTATGGATGACCTGGGCAGCGGCTAAGGCGCCACCGGTGTGTCCACCCATGCCATCGGCAACGACGGCCAGTGCGACGCCTTTTCGCCGGGCATGCGGGAAGATGGCGACCCGATCCTGCTGCTCCTTGCGGTCCCCCTGGTGCTGCGCCGCGCAGGCGTCAACTGTTAGCGCCATCCATCCCCCTTAAGAGGGCGAAAGATTATCACGAAAGCCCTAGAGAGCACGTAACACTGTGGCGAAAGACCCGGCAGCACAGGCTCTGGCTAAGCGACGGTGTCGTGAAAGCGCTCAAGGATGACATCGACAAACTCGGGCAAGCCATCCTCGTTGAGTCCCAATTCGAGCAGCACCTCATCCCTGATCTGATCCCACTCCGGATTCGGCACCCGCTGGCTGCGATAATAGATTTCAATGGCCAGTTGCAGGATGGCCACCATGCTGCGTGCAGCGTGCTCACCCAGTTCGCCAATCGCGTGGTGGTAACGAATGGCATCGCAGATGAACTCCGGCAGGTGCCAGTGGCGGGCAACCAGATAGCCGACGACGCAATGATCGGCATTGAACTTGCGGTCCTCTTCGGCCAGATTGCTCCATTGACCGGCAATCCCCAGTTTCATCTCGGTGCAGTAAGTCGGAAAACGCTGCATCAGCAGCAGGACGCCGCAGTCGTGGAACATCCCTGCCAGATAGGCCTGATCGGGAAAGAGATTGCACACGGCGATGCGCTCGTCGGCAATCAGCATGGCCAGTTGTGCAACTTCCTGGGAGCGCGCCCAGAAGGTTTCATAGACGGCGCGATTCTTGTGCACATCACCCATGCCGGTCAGCGAGAGAGCCTGAACCAGATTGAACGTCTGCCGCACACCAACGGCATGCAGGATCTGTTCGACCGAGGCGAAAGGCTGATGCTGGCGATAAGCGCCATTGCCCACCACCTTGAAGAGCAATGCCGTCAGCCCCGGGTCCTGATTGATGATTCGGGCCAGCGCTCGGACATCGAGTTCCTTGCGCGCCATCAGTTTGCGCAATTCATCGAGCACTCTGGGCTGTGCCGGAATCTTGATACCACTTTCGAGCAGGCGCTTGATGCGGCCCGCGCCTGCCTCATCCAGTGATTGGGTTATTTCGAAAACAGACTGCCTGCCACTCATCGCAAAGCCTCATCAATCAATGCTATCCAGTGTCTTACCGGCAACACGCTACCCGCCTGCAAATGCGTCAGACAACCAATATTCGCTGTCGCAATCAAGCGCGGTGCAGCGGCACTCAAGGCAGCCAGCTTGTTTTCACGCAAACGACCCGACAATTCGGGCTGCAAAACGGAATACGTCCCGGCGGAACCGCAGCAGAGGTGAGCATCGGCCACGGGCAAAAGAACATAACCGGCAGAACTCAAAAATTCTTCAATAATGCCACGAATTTTCAGACCATGCTGCAGCGTGCAAGGTGAATGGAAGGCCAGCTTGCCGCGCTCAGTTTTTACTTCAGCCAGCAAGGCAAGCAGGCGCTGACGCTCAGCGGCGACGACTTCCGAGGGATCGCGGCACAGCTCGCTGATTTTTGCCGCTTTTTCGGCGTAGACCGCATCATCGAGCAGGGCATGGCCGTAGTCGCGGACCTGGACACCGCAACCGGAGGCGGTGACCACGATGGCTTCAATTCCGGCTTCAACGTATGGCCACCAGGCGTCGATATTGCGCCGCATGTCGTCCCGGGCGGCCGCCTGGTCATTCAGGTGAAAACGCACGGCGCCACAGCAGCCGGCCTTGTCTTCCTCGAAAAGTGCGATGCCGAGCTGGTCGAAAACGCGAGCGGTGGCGGCATTGATATTCGGTGCCAGTGACGGCTGGACACAACCGGCCAACACCAGCATGCGTCGTTCATGTGTTGCCTTGGCGGGCCAGGGCTTGGCCTGGCTCTGATTGGGCGACGGCAGCTTGTCGGCCAGCGCCGTCGGCAGCAGGGGACGCAAGGCCTGGCCCAGCTTGATCACCGGGCCAAAGACTGCGGGACGCGGCAAGACCTCGCGCAACAGTTTGCGCGTCAGCGCATCGCCGGCTCGACGCGGCAGCACTTCTTCAACGACCTGTCGACCGATGTCGAGCAGGCGGCCGTATTTAACGCCGGACGGGCAGGTGGTTTCGCAGGCGCGGCAGGTCAGGCAGCGGTCGAGATGCAGGCGGGTCTTTTCAGTGACCGGCTTGCCTTCCAGCATCTGCTTGATCAGGTAGATGCGGCCACGCGGGCCGTCCAGTTCGTCACCGAGCAACTGGTAAGTCGGGCAGGTAGCGGTACAAAAACCGCAGTGCACACAAGTCCGGAGAATTTCCTCGGCTTCCTTGCCGGCGCGAGTATCGCGGATGAAGTCGGCGAGTTTGCTATCCACAGCAGGCCTTTCTCAAAATTCCGCGTAAAGGCGGCCGGGGTTGAGAATGCCTTTGGGGTCAAAGGATTTCTTGATGCGTCGATGCAGGGCGAGCAGCGTCGGGGAAAGCGGCGCGAAAGCGCCTTCCAGACCGCGCAGGGATTCCGGGGCGCGATAAAGCACCGCGTGGCCACCGGCCCGGACGGCCGCACCGCGCACGGCCTGACGAATCTCGCCGGACTCACCGGCATACCAACGCTGGCCGCCGCCCCATTCGATGGCGCACAGGCCGTCCAGTCCGGGTGGAGGAGCATTGGACGGCAGGGCCAGCCGCCAAAGTGTTTTGCCGGCAAAGGCGGGGTGGGTTTGCTCGCGCACGGAAATCCAGTGTTTTTTGGCGTCGACCATAGCAATGCCCCCCAGCTTGCGGCTCGCCGCATCGACCGCTGCCCGGGCGCCGGAGAGGCGCAGCCAGAGCTGGCCGGCGTGCCAGAAAGTGGCGGAGACCGGCAATGGCTGGCCGCCCCAATCATTCAGATTGGCGATGGCCTCGACTTCGGTCATTTCAAAAACCAGGGTCTGTTCGATCACCGGTTTCGGCAAAACCTTCAGCGTCACTTCCGCCAGCACGCCTAGCGTTCCCAGACTGCCGGCGAGCAGGCGCGAGACATCGTAGCCGGCGACGTTTTTCATTACCTGGCCGCCGAAATCGAGGACCTGGCCGGTGCCGTCGATCAGCTTGACCCCGAGAACGAAATCACGCACCGCCCCGGCCTGCTGTCGGCGGGGGCCGGCCAGACCGGCAGCGACGCAGCCGCCAATCGTAGCGCCAGCAGCGCCAACACTCGCGCCGGAAAAATGCGGCGGCTCGAAGGCCAGCATCTGGCCTTTTTCCGCCAGCACCGCCTCGATTTCAGCCAGCGGCGTGCCGCACCTGGCGGTGATGTACAGCTCGGTCGGCTCATAGGCGACGATGCCACGGTAGGCGGCGACATCGAGCAATTCGCCAAGCAGCATGCCACCGTAGAAATCCTTGCTGCCGGCGCCACGGATACGCAGCGGCGTGTGGCTCTCAAAGGCCGTCGTCAGCGCCGAAACGAGATCGTCGAGCGTCATCAGAAGCGCTCCAGTTCCGGAAATTTCACGTCGCCGTAATGGACGTGCATGCGGCCATATTCGGCGCAGCGGTGCAAACTGGGCACCGCCTTGCCGGGGTTGAGCAGGCCGTTTTCGTCAAAAGCCGCCTTGATGCGATGAAAAGCTTCCAGTTCCGGCGTTTTGTATTGCACGCACATCTGGTTGATTTTCTCGATGCCGACGCCGTGTTCGCCGGTGATCGAACCGCCGAGGGCGACTGAAAGCTCCAGTATCTCGGCGCCGAAAGCTTCGGCCCGCGCCCATTCGCCGGGTTTGGCGGTGTCGTACATGATCAGCGGATGCAGATTACCGTCGCCGGCGTGAAAGACATTGGCGCAGCGCAGGCCGTATTTCTTTTCCATTTCGCCAATCGCCGCCAGCATTTCGGCCAGCCGTTTGCGCGGAATGGTGCCGTCCATGCAGTAATAGTCCGGCGTGATGCGTCCGATGGCAGGAAAGGCCGCCTTGCGCCCGGCCCAGAAACGCAGGCGCTCGGCTTCGGACTGCGACACCCGGATGTTGCTCGCCCCGGCTGCGGTCAACACCTCGGTCATGCGAAAAATCTCCTCGGCTACTTCTTCCGGCGTGCCGTCGGATTCGCAGAGCAGGATGGCCGCGGCGTTGAGGTCGTAACCGGCCTTGACATAGGGTTCGACCGCCGCCGTCGCCGGTTTGTCCATCATCTCCAGCCCGGCCGGGATGATGCCGGCCGCGATGATTGCCGCCACCGCGTCGCCGGCCTTGCCGACATCGTCGAAGGACGCCATCACCACCTGCGCCAGTTGCGGCTTCGGCACCAGTTTGACGGTTACTTCGGTGACCACGCCGAGCATGCCTTCCGAACCGATCATCAGCGCCAGCAGGTCATAGCCGGGCGCATCCGGCGCCGCCGAGCCAATTTCGAAAATTTCGCCTTCGATGCTGACCACCCGGACGCGCAGCACGTTATGCACCGTCAGTCCGTATTTCAGGCAATGCACGCCGCCCGAGTTTTCGGCAACGTTGCCGCCCAGCGTGCAGGCGATCTGCGACGAAGGATCGGGTGCGTAATAAAGGCCAAACGGAGCGGCTGCTTCCGATACGGCCAGATTGCGCACGCCCGGCTGGACTATGGCGAGGCGGGCCGCACGGTCAACCCGCAAAATCTTGTTAAAACGGGCCAGCGACAAAACCACGCCCTGGGCATGCGGCATTGCACCGCCGGAGAGTCCCGTCCCGGCCCCGCGCGCCACGACCGGCACACCAAGCTGGTGGCAGGTGCGCAGCACGTCGATCACCTGGCCTTCGTTTTCCGGCAGGCAAACGGCCATCGGCAATTCCCGGTAAGCGGTCAGGCCATCGCACTCGTAGGGCCGCAAATCCTCATCGTCGATAAGCAGGCAATGCGCCGGCAAAACTAGTTGCAGGCGCGTGGCCAGCGTCTGGCGGTTGGTCGGGAAACTGGGTTCGGCGGTCGGCATGATGGCACTCATTCTAATCCCGCCAGGATGGCGCGATAGTCGTTGACGTTGGTTCGCGTCCGGCCGGTAAGCAACAGATCGTCGAGCGCGGAAAGCAGCCCCAGACCTCGTTGGCGGTGCCGAACCGGCGGCGAGGAGCGTCGCGCGGCGTCATTTCACCCCGCCGGAAGCGCCCTCGGGGTGCGGCAACCACCCCAGGCCGGCCTCGGTCGTCGTCAGCGGCTTGTACTCGCAACCGACCCAGCCGGCGTAGCCCAGGCGATCGAGCCATTCAAACAGGAACGGATAATTGATCTCCCCCGTCCCCGGCTCATGCCGTCCGGGGTTGTCGGCAATCTGGATATGGCCGATCCGGTGAAGATTGGCTTTCAGCGTCCGGGCCAGATCGCCGGCCATGATCTGGGCGTGATAGATGTCGTATTGCAATTTCACATTACTGCGGTCAACTGCCTCGAGCAGGCGAAAACCCTGGTCGATGCCGTCCAGCCAGTAACCGGGCATGTCGATGCGGCTATTGATCGGCTCGATCATCACCGTCGCGCCAATCGTTGCGAAGCGGTCGGCGGCATGACGCAGGTTGGCAATATAGGTTGCCGCCAGTTCCGCCTCGCCGACACCGGCCGGCCTTAACCCGGCCATGCAGTGCAGGCGCTCGCAATCAAGCAACATGGCGTAATTCAGCGCCTGCTCGACGCTCTCGGCGAATTCGCCCTGGCGATGCGGCAAACAGGCCAGGCCGCGCTCGCCGGCGGCCCAGTCGCCAGGCGGCAAATTGAACAGCACCTGTTCCAGATCGTTGTCGCGCAACCAATCAGCCACCTCAGGCGCCGGGAAATCATAAGGAAACAGGTATTCCACGCCCTTGAAGCCGGCTGCGGCCGCCCGCTTAAAGCGCGCCGGAAACGGCACATCGGCAAATAAAAAACTGAGATTGGCAGCGAACTTTGGCATGGCGATGACAGTCTGCAAGGCGGGCCGGTCAGTATAATCGGCCCACTTCAAGGAGATGAACAACATGAGCCAAGGTCACACGGAAACTGAACGCAAGGGCAACCGCCTGTCCAAAATCATCACCCGCACCGGCGACGCCGGCACCACCGGCCTCGGCGACGGCAGCCGCACCACCAAGGACAGCCTGCGCATCGACAGCATCGGCGAAGTCGATGAACTGAATTCCGGCCTCGGCGTACTGCTTTGCGAAGAGCTGCCCGACAACGTTCGCGCTGCCCTGCTCGACATTCAGCACGACCTTTTCGACCTCGGTGGCGAACTTTGCATGCCCGGCATGAACTTCATCAAGGACGCCCAGGTCGCCCGCCTGGAAGAACTGGCCGACATTTTCAACGCCGACCTGCCGCGGCTCAAGGAATTCATCCTGCCCGGCGGCACCCGCGCCGCGGCCCTCGCCCATCTTTCGCGCACCGTCTGCCGCCGCACCGAGCGCTCGATGGTTCGCCTGCATGGCGCCGAACCCCTCTCCGATCCCGCCCGCCGCTACGTCAATCGGCTCTCCGACCTGCTCTTCATCCTCGGCCGCGTTCTCAATCGCGCCGGCGGACGCGGCGATGTGCTCTGGCAAAAAGGCAAGAACGCCGCATGAGCGCCTGCGTCATCGGCCACATCACGGTCAGGGATGAAGAAAAATGGGCGCAATACCGCGCCCAGGTGCCGGCCACGCTCGCTCCCTGGGGCGCCGAACTGCTCTTTCGCGGTTCCGGCGCCCGCATCCTGAGCGGCGAACACCGGCACAGCGATCTCGTCGTCATCCAATTCCCCGACCAGGCTGCCGTCGATGGCTGGTACGGCTCGGCCGCCTACCGGGCATTGATCCCGCTGCGCCAGCAGGCGGCGGACCTCGAACTGATCAGCTTTACCGATTAGGCGGCGTCCTCTACACCGCATCAGCAAGCGCCGGGTAAGCTGCACGCATTCTTTTCCGGAGTAGCCCCGATGGATCTGCCGACCTTCTCCACCCTGAAGCTGAGCCTCGCCGACGGCATCGCCGAAATCCGCCTCAACCGGCCGGACAAGTCGAATGCGATGAACGACGCCATGTGGCCGGAAATTCGTCAGGCCTTCGACTGGGTGGACAGCACCCCGCAAGCCCGCGTCGCCATTTTGAGTGGCGAAGGCAAAAACTTCTGCGCCGGCATCGACCTCGCCATGCTGGCCGGCATCCAGCAAAAAATCGCTCACCCGGATGGCGCACGCAGCCGCGAAATACTGCGCCGCCTCATCCTCGACCTGCAGGATTGCCTGAGCAACATCGAACGCTGCCGCAAGCCGGTAATCGCCGCCATTCAGGGCGCCTGCATCGGCGGCGGGCTGGACATGGTCACCTGCTGCGACATGCGTTATGCGTCGGCGGATGCCGTGTTCTCGATCAAGGAAATCGACCTCGGCATGGTCGCCGACGTCGGCACCCTGCAACGCCTGCCCCACCTGATCGGCCAGGGCATGACGCGCGAACTGGCTTACACCGGGCGCCAGGTCGATGCCAGCGAAGCCGAAACGCTCGGTCTGGTTAACCGGGTTTTTGCCTCAAATTCGGCGTTGACCGCAGCAGTGCGTGAACTGGCCCAAAGCATCGCCGCCAAGTCACCGCTGGCGACGCGCGGCCTCAAGGAAGTGATGAACTACAGTCGCGACCATTCAGTCGCCGACGGCCTCAACCATGTTGCCGCCTGGAATGCCGCGCTGCTGCTCTCGGGCGATCTGAACGAGTGCATCGTCGCCCAACGAGAGCGACGGCCGCCCCGTTTCATCGACTGAGCCCTGCGGCACCTCGCATTTGCCGTTATCAGTTAAAGCCTCGCACTCGCTCAGGTTTCCATAGCCAAGACTTTGTGCAGGGGCAACTAAATATTCAGTGCCATCTGCGTAACCCTGTCGGATACGACAAAGCGTGCCCCGGTCCTGGCGCGAACCATCTCGATGGAGACGCCCGGAGCGGTTTCGAGCAGGACAAATTCACCGTGTGAAATACTGAATACGGCGAGCTCGGTAACCACCATCGAGACGCGGGACTTTGCCGTGAGTGGCAAGTTGCAACGCTCAAGCAGGCGGAGCTCGCCCTCTCTGGTGCAATGCTCCATGGCGACAATGACCTTGCGGGCGCCGTTGACCAGATCCATCGCACCACCCATGCCGGGGACCATCTTGCCCGGCACCATCCAGTTGGCCAGGCTGCCCTCTTCATCCACCTGCAGGCCGCCGAGTACCGTGACGTCGACGTGCCCGCCGCGGATCAGCGCGAAAGACGTGGCGCTGTCGAACATCGCCGCGCCCGGCGCCAGGCCGCAGGGAATTCCGCCGGCATTGACCACGCCGGGCATCGGCTCGCCTTCCAGCGGCCCAAGGCCGAGGAAGCCGTTTTCCGACTGCAAGGTGATGTTCACGCCCTTGGGCAGGAAGCGTGGAACCATGGTCGGCAGGCCGATACCGAGATTGACGACGTAGCCCTCCTTCAATTCCTGGGCGACACGGCGGGCGATTATTTCCTTGGCTTCCATTTTCAAACTCCCTGACTCAGCACAATCTTGTCCACCAGCGCCGCCGGCGTCATCACCAGGTCGGGATCAATTTCGCCGATCTCGACCAGTTCATCGACCTCGACAATCACCAGATCGGCAGCGAAGGCGATCACCGGGTTGAAATTGCGCGCAGCCCGTTCATAGACCAGATTGCCCGCCCGGTCCGCCCGCTTCGCCTTGATAATCGCCACGTCGGCGCGCAGCGGCAGTTCGAGCAGATATTCCTTGCCGTTGACGGCCATCTTGGTCTTGCCATCTTCGACCACGGTGCCGACGCCGGTCGGCGTCAGCACGCCGCCCAGGCCGCTGCCACCGCAGCGGATGCGCTCGATCAGCGTCCCCTGCGGCACAAGGTCGACATCGAGTTCGCCGGCGATCATCTTCTTGCCGGTGACCGGATTGGTACCGATATGCGACACCACCACCCGGCTTACCTGTCCGCTCGCCACCAGCGGACCGACACCCGCGTCCGGCATGGCCGTGTCGTTGCCGATCAGGGTCAGGTTGGAGACGCGACTCTCATGCAGCGCCGCGACGATCCCCAGCGGGGTGCCGACACCCATGAAGCCGCCGAACATGACGGTCATGCCGTCG
Source organism: uncultured Dechloromonas sp. (assembly GCA_964459735.1). GTDB lineage: Bacteria > Pseudomonadota > Gammaproteobacteria > Burkholderiales > Rhodocyclaceae > Azonexus. The sequence continues at coordinate 14,736 of CAYWNX010000002.1, forward strand.
CGGAACATCGGGCCGATTTCCGACCATTGCACAATCTTGTTCATTATTTTTCCATCTCCGGAAAGGTTCAACGCTGCAACATCAGGCCGCCCAAAATCAGGCAGGCGAGGAAGACGGTATCGACCACCAGCATCAACACCGGACGCCAGCCGAGGGCTGCCAGCTGCTGGAAGGAGGTTTTGACGCCGAGCGCGGCAATCGCCACCACCAGGCACCAGCGGGACAGCCCCGAGAAGCCCTGCACGACCGGGGCCGGAATCCAGCCCAGGCTGTTGATCACGATCAGCGCCGCGAAGCCGACCAGGAACATCGGCAGCAGCGGCGGTTTGGCCCCCTGCCCGCCACCCTGGCTACGAAACAGCAGCGACAGGATGACCACCACCGGCAACAGCATGGCGACGCGCAGCAGCTTGACGAAGGTCGCCGTATCGCCGACCTCGGGTGAAATCAGGTAACCGGCCGCCACCACCTGCGCAACGTCGTGAATGGTGCCGCCGATGAAAACCGCCGAGGCATTGGGGCTGAGTTCGAGGAACTTGGCGATGCTCGGGTAGGCGATCATCGCCACGGTCGAAAGTGCCGTCACGCCGACTACGGTGAACAGCGTAAACCGCTGGTTTTCCTCGTTCTTCGGCAACACCGCCGAAATCGCCAGGGCGGCCGAAGCGCCGCAAATCGCCACGGCGCCACCGGTCAGCACGCCTTCGACCGCCGGGCGCTGCAGGATGCGCCCGAGCAGCACGCCAAACAGGATGGTCAGAAACACCCCGGCGATCACCATATAGATCGAGATACTGCCGATCGAGGCGATCTGGTCGAAGGTGATGCGCACGCCGAGCAAGGCGACGCCAAAGCGCAGGATCTGACGCGACGCGAACTCGATACCGGCCTTGACCTTCGGCCCCTGCGCCGCGAAATTGAAGGCCATGCCGAAGAACAGCGCGTACAACAGTTGCGGACCGCCCTGGTGCTCGGAGACAAAGGTCGCCGCCAGGGCGATGGTGATAGCCGTCAGAATGCCCGGCCAGAGTTCTTTCCAGTAGGGCATGCGCTGGGCGATGAATGGATGCATTGTTCCTGTTCCTGTTCGACGATCAGGTCGTTGATGGGATTGCGTAAGGAAGCCTAGGCGCGAGCCGGCCGCAGCATGGAGAGGCTGAACGGCACGCTCTTGGCCGGCGTGTTGAGCAGGAAGTGCGACAGCGCGGGGATCAGTACCAGGGCGCCGATCATGTTCCAGACGAACATGAAGGTCAGCAGGATGCCCATATCGGCCTGGAACTTGATCGGCGACCAGACCCAGGTAACGACACCGGCGGCCAGGGTGATTCCGACCAGCGCAACGACCTTGCCGGTGAATTGGATCGATCGCTTGTAGGCCACCGCCAGCGAAGCACCGGCCCGCTGCTGCGCCAACTGGATGCTCAGCAGATAGAGGGCGTAATCGACACCGATGCCGACCCCGAGGGCGATCACCGGCAGAGTTGCGACCTTGACGCCGATACCGAGCGCCACCATCAGCGCTTCGCAGAGGATCGAGGTGACGATCAGCGGCACGATGGCGACGACGACGGCGCGCCAGTTGCGGAAGGTGATGAAGCACAACAGGATCACGACGCCATAGACGTAGAACAGCATGGTGCGGTTGGCCTGATGGACGACGATGTTGGTCGCCGCCTCGATGCCGGCATTGCCGGCGGCAAGCAGGAACTGGCGATCCGGGGTCGAATTGGCTTCGGCGAAACGGGCCGACTCTTCGACGACACGGCTCAGGGTTTCGGCGCGATGGTCGGAGAGATAGGCGATCACCGGCATTACCGAGCAATCGTTATTGAACAGATCCGGGTTATTGACCGAAGCCTGCTGTGCACCGTAGTTGAGCACGTTCTGGTTGCGCGCCAGGGTCAGCCATTTCGGGCTGCCTTCGTTCGAACCGGCGGTAATCTGGCGCACGGCATTGCCGAGGAATACCGTCGTCTGCACGCCCGGCAACTGCTGCAGGTTCCAGGCCAGACGGTCGGCCTCGACCAGCGTCTGGTAATTCAGGCAGCCTTCGGCCGGCGTCTTGACGATCACCGCGAACTGGTCGCTGGACAGCGAATAGCTGCCGGAGATGTAGGCGTTGTCCTTGTTGTAGCGCGAATCGGCGCGCAATTCCGGGGCCCCGGCTTCGAGATCACCGATCTTCAGTTGCAGGCTGACGACGAAACCGACCACCGCCAGCACCAGGGAAATGCCCACCGCGCCCAGCGCCCAGCGCCGCTCGGTGAAACGGTCGAGCCATGACCACAGCCCGGCCATGCCCTGGCCGGAAGATTCAGCCTGGTCGGCGCGCAGGCTGCGCTCAGCAGCGCCGTCGCTGACACCGGTATAGGAGAGCAGCACCGGCAACAGGATCAGGTTGGTGAAGATCAGCACGGCGACACCCATACTGGCCGACAGCGCCAGATCCTGAATCACCGGAATATCGATCAGCATCAGCACGGCAAAGCCGACGGCATCGGCCAGCAAGGCGGTCATGCCGGCCAGGAAGAGGCGGCGGAAGGTATAGCGGGCGGCGACCAGGCGGTGCGTACCACGGCCGATGTCCTGCATGATGCCGTTCATCTTCTGGGCGCCATGCGAGACGCCAATGGCGAAGATCAGGAACGGTACGAGAATGGAAAACGGATCAAGTTCGAAGCCGAAGAAGGCGACCAGGCCGAGTTGCCAGACCACGGCGACGACCGAGCAGGCGACGACCAGCGCGGTGCTGCGCAGGCAACGGGTGTAGAAATAGATGATGGCGATGGCGATGGCCGCAGCGATGGCGAAATACATCATCACCTGCGACAGGCCCTCGATCAGGTCACCGACCAGCTTGGCGAAACCGATCATGTGGATACGTGTACCGGAACCTTCCTTTTCGTAGCGATTGCGGATGTTCTCTTCCAGCGTGCGGGAAAGCGCCCGGTAGTCGATCGCCTGCCCGGTGGTCGGATCCTTGTCGAGCAGCGGGACGACGATCATGCTCGACTTGAAATCATTGCCGACGAAGCGGCCAACGATGCCGGAGCGGGCGATGTTCAGACGCAGCTGTTCAGTCGCCTTCGGCGAACCGTCGTAGGATTCCGGCATCACCGGACCGCCGCGGAAGCCCTCTTCGGTCACTTCCGTCCAGCGCACACCGGGTGTCCACAGGGACTTGACCCAGGCCCGGTCGACGCCGGGGGTCAGGAACAGCTCGTCGCTGATCTTGCGTAGCGTTTCCTGGTACTTCGGGTCGTAGATGTCGCCCTCGGTGTTTTCGACGACGATACGCAGCACGTTGCCCAGACCGCGCAGTTCGGCGCGGTTGTCGAGGTAGTTCTTGATGTAGGGCTGGCTCTGCGGAATCATCCGCTCGAAGCTGGCGTTCAGCGTCAGTTTGGTTGCCGCGCCGAAGAGGAGGACCAGCGTCACGATGACGCAGGCGACGACCACGGCCAGGCGGTTGTTGAAAATCAGGCGTTCCAGGGCAGTGCCCGAGTTCTGGTTGAAATCTTTGAGGCTCCGCACGATGGGCATGCGGTCCATAAGGTCAGTTGCGACAGCCATCGCGTGTCTCCTGTGGGTTGTTCTATTTTTGTGGTTGAGTTACTGAACGGCCTGGGCGCGGACGCCCCGTGCCCCGGCAATCACGCTTGCATCCTTGCCCAGGCAGGCGACGGCGGAAGCCGGTACGGCCTGGTCGAGCTTGACCGGGCGGAAGCTTTCGCCGGCATTTTCGCTAAGCAGCATCCGGCCCGACTGGCTGACCAGGACGACACGCCCGGCGCCGCAGGTCGTGCTGCCTGTAAGTCCCTCCTGCAGGCCAGTCTCGATCTTTTGCCAGGAGCTGCCACCGTCGACGCTGCGGAAGGCATGACCGCGCAGGCCATGGACGATGACCGCTGCGTCACTACCAGTAATGCCGAAAAAGGTGCCCTTGTAGCTGGTATCGAGTCCGACGAAACGGCCACTGGCGGCGTCGAGCTTTTGCACCAGGCCTTGTTCACCGACCAGGTACAGGTTGCCGCCGGTCTGGCGCACGGCGTAGAAGTGAAGGCGATTGGGATTCGCCGTGCGGTGATACCACGGCTCCCAGGTCTTGCCGCCGTCGGCGGTGCGGAAAATCAGGTTGAAGGCACCGACGATGAAACCATTGTTCGCGTCGGCGAACCAGACATCGAGAAACGGGTTCTCGGCGCCCTGCGCGGCGATGCGGCCGGCCTCGTCGACCAGCGCGGCGGCCTCATCCGGCGAGCCGAGGCTGCCTTTGGCCGACTGGGCAGCGTAGAAATCAGTCATGATCTTGCCGACACCGCGGCCGTCGAGCTGCCGGGTCCAGGTGGCGCCGCCGTCGGCGGTATGCAGGACGATCCCGTCATGACCAACCGCCCAGCCTTTTTCAGGCGTCGGGAAGGTCACAGCAACCAGGTCGGAACTGACCGGCACCTGCGCCTGTTGCCAGGACTTGCCGGCATCGTCGGAATAGACGATATGCCCGCGCTGGCCGACAGCGACTACCCGTTTGCCGGCGGTGGTGACGCCGTTGAGCAGGCTCTTGGCGGCGAAGGGACTTTGCCGGGCCGGCGTGTCGAGCGCATCGCGAAAGCCGTCGGCCTGTGCCGGAAGCGGGAGAACCAGCGTCAGCGCGGCGAGCGGAAGAAATATCTTGCGGATGTCCATGGCGGTGTCTTGGAATGAGGTGGGAAATGCCGGGCAGGAGAAGCCTCCCGCCCGGCCTGGATCGAGGTGTTTAGCGGATGCCGGCGCCAGCCAGTGCGTCCGGCGACCATTCACGCTCGGAAGCGGGCTTGCCGTGGCGCATGCCACCGGTTTCGGCGGTGTAGCCGCTCAGCGAGTAGGAACCGGCGATCAGGTCGTACAGGCCATGCATGTCGCTCCACGGTGCCGGTGCTTCGTAGCTCGGCGTGAGGTAGGCGAAGCCGGCGCGGAAGAGCTGGCCGCGGGCGTCGTACTGGTCAGAGGCGACGATGGTCCAGGAGTCCTCGTCGATGTAGAAGGTGCGCTTGCTATAGACGTGACGCTTGCCTTCGCGGAGGGTGGCCTCGACGACCCAGACACGGTGCTGTTCCCAACGAACGACATCCGGGTTCAGGAACTTCGGCTTGAGGAGTTCATCCTTGGTCGAGTTGTAGGCCATCTTGTAAGTGTTGTACGGAATGATCATTTCCTTCTTGCCGACCAGCTTGAAGTCAAAGCGGTCCATCGAGCCCAGGAACAGGAAGACGTCGTCAAAGGTCGACGTGCCGCCGGTACCCGGGTTCGGGGTGTCGTGGGCGAAGTCCGGGGCGACCTTGACGCGACGCTGACCAGGCAGGTATTGCCAGGCACGGCGATCCTTGTCGGCGTAGTCGAGCGGATCGATGATCATCATCGCCTCGCCGGCACGACGAGCCGGGCCGGTGTAGGAAATGCGCTGCTTGTAATAAGTGCCCGTACCGGCCTTGTCTGCTTCCCAGTACGGATACTCCTGGACGATGGAGCCTTCGGTCGACACCGAGGGACGGCCCGAAGCGTCGATGTTCCAGTTGCGGTACTTCACCGAGTAGGCAATGCCCTGATAGCGGACCAGGTGATTCCACATCACCTCGTAGCCGGTCTTCGGGATCGCGAACGGGAAACCGGCATGGCAGCCGTCCATCGAGCGGCCGCCATTGGTCGTCTTGGCGCTGGTCGCGCACTTGGCCGTGTTGTCCTCGACGAACTTCGGATAGGCGACGGAACGCTGCGTCTTGTAGACATCAACGCGGTAGTCCGGGTACTTCTTCAACAGTGCCTTGGTGCCTTCGGTCAACTTGTCGGCGTATTTATCGACAGATTTGCCGTCGACCGTGAACAAGGGCTTGTCCTCGGCGAACGGGTCAGGACGCAGGCCGTCACCGGCCTTGTAGGCGGCCGGCGCCTTGGTCAGGCCGCCGGTGTAGGCGGGGATTGAGCCGTCCTTGTTGCCTGCCTTCTCGGCGCCGACGGCAGTCAGCGAAGTGCCGAGTTTCTTGGCCTCGTCGGCCGTGACGCCAGCGTAGGCGACGTTACCGGCGGCGGAAGCCAGCGCGGCAATGATCAGGGTTTTCTGAAATTGCATGGGGTGTCTCCTTAGAATGTGGTTTTAAGAGTCAAGCTGATGAAGTCACGGTCCTTGAGCAGGGTCGTGAAGCCATTCTGGGTAATTTGCTGCTGACCAGCGGCATTGGTGCCGTAGTCGTTGATCACGCCGTAATAGCCGATGTACTTCAGGTCGACGCGGTGTTTCTGGTGAATATCGGCACCGAGGCCGATGCTGAAGCTGCCATTGCCCTGGTTGCCGCCGAAGGTCGTCGCGGCATTGCCGCTCAAGCCACGCGAATAGGTGATTGGCATGGAAAGGTCGATGCCCGGCGCCACCTGGTACCAGGTTGGCGTAAAGGCGGCGCCGAGGCCGACGTAGTTCTTGGTCGCACAACCGTCCCACTTGTCGCCCACCGGCTTGAAGGTGCCAAAGCTGCAGCCGGCGTAGCCGACGCCGCTGAACAAGGCCTCGCCACTGGTCACGTCCTGCAGATGGCTCCAGACCATTTCAGCCGCCCAAGTTGCACTACCGAACAACGGCGTATCGGCAATCGTCCCCAGCACGTTGACCAGGCCATGGATGGTGTTGCCGCGCGGGCCGGCGGTTTCGCCACCCTCGGGTGCCACGGTCGGGGTCAGGACGCCAAGTGTCTTGGAAAGCAGTGGCGTATTGTGGCGATACGACAATTCGCTGCCGAAACTGAGCCCACCAATGTTCTTGGCGAAGCTGACGCCGAACAAATCGATGTTGTCGGCGTAGATCATGTTGTACTCACTGGCGTTGGCCAGTGGTTGCCCGCGGGCGGCACGGAGCGGATGACCAACCGGGAAATTGGGCAGATTCGTCGACTTGGTGACCAGGGCTTGCGGCAACTTGTCGGCGTAGCGGCGATAGTAAAAACCCAGGGTGCCATCGATCGCTTCCGGCGACCAGCGCGCATTCAGACCGAACTCACCGCGTTGATCGGGCTTGATTTCACCGGCATTGGTGTAACCCAGATATTGCCCGCTCAGCCCGCCGAGCAGTGGATTGGTCGGCAGTTGAGCCGCCACGAAACGATCCGGGCCGTTGAAACCAAAATCCGCGGGACCGAGATAGGTACCGCCTTCCGGATAACGGTAGGACTCCCATTCAAGAAAATACTGAGCCGCCACCGACAGCGTGTCGGTCACCTGAATCTGGCCGGATAACTGGTTCAACGGGCGGAACAGTTCCTTGGCTTCGACGCCAGGCGTGGCAAAACCCTTCTGCAAGTCGAGCGGCATCTGCGAGTACGAAATGCCGTGCAAGGCACCGCCGAGGAAAAGGGACTCACCCCAGAAAACGGTATGACGGCCGGCGCGGACCTTGACCGGCGTCTCGGCGACGTCGAAATTGGCGAAGACGAAGGCATCCATGATTTCACCGGACGCACCCTTGTAAAAGCGCTTGGTGTAGTTGCTATATTTGTGATCAACATAGCTGGTCAGATTTTGATACTGCGGGTTGTAGCCACTGTCGTTGTTATAGGCAGCGTCGTACCAGGCCGTGCCGCTGACCCGGAAACCGGCCATCTTCTTGTACGAGAAATCGAATTCGGAGAGCAGGTCGAGACGATTGGTCACCAGGTCGCCCTTGTCGAAGCTGTAGGTTCCCTCATCCGAGGCCAGGCTGTTGCCGATCAGCGAATTGCGCTCCTTGACCCGGCTGCCCACGTTGTAACGGACGGTGTTGTCCCAACGCATTTCGATATCGTCGTTACCGGTATCGATGTTGAATGCCAGGGCTTCGCCACCGGCACCGAGCATAGCCATCGCCAGTACGACTGGACGAAGGCGCTGCTGGTTTGAATCCTGTCTCTCTCTACGCATTTTTTGTCTTCCTTCTTGGCTGGTTAAACCGATAAGTCTGGTTTCAGACTAGTTCAGGAATTGGATTATCCATAGCGCGTGCCGGCCCACCCCCCCAGAAACGGGGGGTGGGTCAGATAAAGAAGGGGGGTCAAACAGGCCGGAGAAAGAGGCCTCCCCGGCCGAAAAAGGCGCTTAGTCGGCGCCTTCAAGCAGGCCGAGCAGCTGGGCCCGGCGGACGACGTGCTTGCGGGTACCGGCGTCGAGCTTGCCGAACAGGTTCTTCAGGTGCCACTTGATCGTTTCTTCGCCAACCGCCATGGCCTGGGCAATTTCCTTGTTGGAAAGATTGCGCGCCAGATGCTCAAGCACCTGGCGTTCCTTCGGCGTCAGCACCATGCTTGGCACTGCCCGCGGCGCGGCTGCCGAGCGCTGAGGAGTAGGCCGGGCCGTGTGCGCCATCTGGATCCGCTGCCCCCCATCTTCTTCCGAGGTACGCCGAACCCAGTCGGCGAGCGCCGGATGAGCATCGACGAAAACCCGCGACAGACTGAAGGTTTGTGCCAGGTTCATCGCCTCAAGCAACAACGGCCGCCCATCCTGGCCGGCCCGCTCCATGGCAAGGGCGCGCAGACCCATGGTTTCGATGCGCCACCGCCCCAGCTTGGCCGTTTCGACCAGAGCCAGCGATTGGGCCAGCGCCTCGGCGGCCGCCGCCCAGTCCTGCGCTGCGATCAGGGCATGGGCATGGGCCAGCCGCTGCAGCCTTTCGACCGAGATGCACCAGATCGGCCCCTTGCCGGCTGAATGCCCGGCAATGACTTCGTCGATCTGCTGCACCAGCGCCCGGCAGGTTTCGGAGCGGAAGCGCCCGGCGTGCATCCTGACCTGCTCGGCCAAGCTGGTGACACAGAGCCGGGGAAGATTCCGGGCAACACCCACGGCGTTCATGACTTCGAGCAAATCAAGCGCCCGATGCTCCATCCCCTTGGCGGCAGCGATGCGGGCCGCTGTCCGGTAGCCAAGCAAGGTCGTATCCGGCGTACCGACCCGTTCGAGAACATCCAGCCGGTTGGCAAGCAGTTCAGCCGCCTCATCCACCCGGTCACGTTCGAAAACGGCTGCGGCTAGCAGCGCAGCGAGCATGCAGGCCAGCGGATGCCGCCGTCCCAGTTCGGCATCCGCACTACTGAGGGCTGGCCGCAGCACATCCTCGGCGAGCAGCCCCTGCCCCTCCCAGAAATAGCTCAAACCGGTAATGAAATCGCCCCAGCGTGCACCATAGCGATTGTGGTTGTCAGCATTGCCATGCGGCACCGCCTGCAGGAAACGCCGCGCCCGTGCCGGGTCGCCGATGAGAATAGCCATCGCCGCCTGCCGGTTGGCATGCATCTGCAGCAGGCGCGGGTCGCGGTCGGGCGGCGGCCCGGCCAGCCAGGGCTTGAGCAATTCGATGTAGCGATCAGGCTCGTCGGCGTAGTAGGCGGCACCGCTGGCGATCAAGGCACACTCATAGCGCAGGGTGGCAGCGGCCTCCGGGTTATCGAGAATGTCCTTGACCAGCGATTCGGCCTCGCCATGCTTTTCGCTCAGGGCCAGAGCCCAGGCCGCGGCCAGGCGCAGCCGGGGACGTTTCTTCAATTCCACCTCGGGGAGCAGTTCCAGCCAGCGGAGAACCGTTTCCTGATGCCCCTGAGTGACCGTATCGTAGAGACACTGTTCCGCCAGGTCGCAGGCCAGGTCGTGCTGGCCTGCCTCATGGGCATGGCGGGCCGCCTCCTGGATCATGCCGTGATCGGCCAGCCAGCGCATGGCGCGCATATGCAGCTCGCGCTGCTCGGCCAACGGCAGGTCGGCCAGCTTTTTCCGCAGCGCATCGCGTACCAGATTGTGCAGACGTACCCAGTCTCTGTCATCGCTGACCACAAACACCGGTGTATCGCGAATCAGGCGGGCCAGTTGCTCGGCCGCCCCGGCAACACCAGTCAGGGCGCGGCTCAGATCCGGGTGAATCAGATCGACGAGGGAAATCCGGACAAGAAAATCGACATCGTCGCCGGCCAGATTCGCCAGCAAGCCACCGACGAACCCCCCACCCGATTCGCCACCGGACATCGAGGGCAGCCCGGCGCGCAAATTTCCTCCTTTTTCCAGCCCGGCCATCAGGATCTGCAGACCGAGCGGCCAGCCCTCCGTCAGTTCGTGCAGGCGTGCCGCCGTGTCGGTATCGATCTTGTCTCCAAGGCGATTGCGCGCCAGAGAGATGGTTTCGTCCAGCCGGAAACGCAACTCTTCGGTTCCCAGCGAAAGCGCCTGGCCATAATCGACCAGATCGGCAATCGCCTCATCGATGCCGCCCCGCGCACCGATGACGACATGCAGATTGGGTGTGATGTTGTGCAGCAGATAGGTCAGCGCCGCAAAATTGCCGCTCGACAGACGCTCGGCCTCATCGACGATCAACACCATATCGAGCGAGGTCTGGGCCACTTCCGCCAGCCATGCCGTGACCCCCTCCAGTTCGCCCGGCTTGCTGCCGACCGTTTCCAGCAGCAGCCGCCCGAAACCCGGGCGGACGCAACCGAAGCGAACGGCCTGCACCAGACAATGCAGAAAACGCTGCAAATCGTCGCCGTTATCGGCGGTAACCCAGGCCACGGCCGCCCCGCGCGCCAGATACTCGCGGCGCCACTGGCCCAGCAGCGAAGTTTTTCCGAACCCCGGCGGGGCCTGGACGACGATCACCGAGCGGTCGGCAAACTGCTCGTCCGCCAGGCTCAGGCGCGGTCTGGTGAGCTGATGCCGCGGGGCGCGCGGCGGCATCGTCTTGAGCATCAGCTCCGAGTAGGTCGTGATTGGATCGATTGGTGCGAAGTTCATCTGGCGTGAGTTCTCTCGGTAATCGTTATCGTATTTGCCGAACAACACTTGAAACCGGCCACCGTATTCGCGTCTCCAGGCGAACAGTCCAGCAGCATTTATTTATACGATAAAACAAAACTGCCGATTTACAGAAATAGTTATACCCCCCCTTTTTCGAGGGGGGCCGAACGAGGCGCCATCCCCTACGATTCATCCAAGCCCACTACCCATGAGTCAAAGATGAACTTCGTCGAAACCTATTCCCTGCAGGACCTTAGCCCCGGCACCTCGCGCCCCGTGCGAGTCGGGAAGACGGATGTCGTCCTGGCCAACGTTGCGGGCAGCATCCACGCCATGGAGAACAGCTGCCTGCACAACGGTGCGGCACTGAGCGGCGGCAAGCTCTGCGGCAAGGTGCTTACCTGCCCGGCGCATGGCTGGCGTTACGACGTGACAACCGGCGCCTTGCTTGCCGCCCCTGCGAAAGGGGTCAGGATATTTCCCGTCAGGATCGCCGACGGAAAAATCCTTGTGCAGGTCGAGGCATGAAGGTCTCTTTTATAACTATCCTGAATTAGGAGTCGCCATGTATCGCCACTTGCTGGTCCCCATCGACAACACCGATCTTTCGACCGTCACGGTTGGCCGTGCCGTCGAGTTCGCACGGACGCTGGGTGCCCGGATCACTTTCTTCCATGCCGCCTCCGACCATGCCGCGTCACTGAGTGGCGATGCCGAGATCGTTCGCCTGACCTCGCCCGATGACTACAGCTACAACTTCGAAGGACGTGCCCGCGAACTGCTGACCAAGGCAGAGTCGGCAGGCCGCGCCTACGGCGTACCCTGTTCATCGACCACCATAGTCAGCGACTCGCCCTACAACGCCATCATCACCACCGCCCGCACCGAAGGCTGTGACCTGATTTTCATGGCTTCGCATGGCCGGCGTACCACCCTGGGCATGATGCTCGGTTCGCAGACGCTGAAGGTGCTGATCAATTCGGAAATCCCGGTGCTGGTTTCGGCAATGGCCGACCCACCTGCCCCGGCCCAGGCCATCGCCACCATTCGCGACGAACACCGCTCCCTGGGCGCCGTGCTGCATGCCTGGCTGCACGCCCTGAAAACGGCCGGTGACACTGGCAGCGCACCCGACCCGGCGCTGATGAAGGCGATGATCCATTACATCCAGGCCTTTCCGGTGGCGCTGCACCACCCCAAGGAGGAAGACTATCTGTTCCGCAAGCTGCGGGAACGGACTTCCGCGGTCAACCCGGAACTCGACGAACTGGAACGCCAGCACGACAAAGACGAACAGATGGTGGCCGAACTCGCAATCGCAGTGGATCGGTACGTGGCAGGCGGCATGTCCGCGCCGGAACTGGAAAAACTGGTCGCCAACTACGCCAAGTTCATGTGGGAACACATGGGCCGCGAGGAAGGCGTCATCCTGCCGGAAGCCCAGCGCTACCTGACTGATGCCGACTGGAGCGAAATCAATGCGGCTTTTTCGGAAAACCGCGACCCACGCTTCGGTGGGCAAACCGATCTCGAGTTCAAGCACCTCTTTTCGAGGATCGTCAATCTGACGAATCCCGAGACCGCGAAACAGCGCGGCGAATAAATCAAACATCAAGAACACAAAGGAGAACACGTGGAAAAAGCAATACGATTCTATGAAGTCGGCGGCCCCGAAGTCCTGCGACTGGAAGACGTCGAAGTCGGCAACCCGGGTCAGGGCGAAGTCCGCCTGCGCCATGTCGCGGTCGGCCTGAACTTTGCCGATACCTACTTCCGCAACGGCACCTACCCGATTCCCCTGCCGGCCGGCATGGGTGTCGAGGCGGCCGGCATCGTCGAGGCCATCGGCCCCGGCGTCAGCAATGTGGCAGTCGGCGACAAGGTGACCTACACCGGCTTCATCAACACCTTGGGAGCCTACAGCACGGCCCGCATCATTGCAGCCGCGCCGCTGATCAAGCTGCCGGAAGGCATCGATTGCGAGACCGCCGCCGCGATGACCATGCGTGGCCTGACTTCCGCCTACCTGATGCGCCGCATTTACGACTTCAAGGCGGGCGACACCCTGCTCATTCACGCCGCTGCTGGTGGAGTCGGCCTGATCGTCTCACAGTGGGCCAAGCTGCTTGGCGTGCGCGTCATCGGCACGGTGTCGACTGACGAGAAGGCCGCGGTTGCCCGTGCTCATGGCTGTGACGAGACCATCAACTACAGCCACGAGGATGTCGCCAAGCGAGCCCGCGAACTGACCGATGGCGTCGGCGTCAATGTCGTCTTCGACAGCGTCGGCAAGAGCACCTTCCTGGCCTCGCTCGACTCGCTCAAGCGCCGTGGCCTGATGGTCTGCGTCGGCACCGCCTCCGGTCCGATCGACGCGTTCAACCCGCAACTGCTGGCCATGAAGGGTTCGCTCTACCTGACCCGCCCGGCCCTCGCCGACTACATCGCCGACCCGGCCGAGAAGGCCGAACTGGCCGGAGAAATTTTCGGTCACGTGGCGGCCGGCCGGATCAAGATTGAAATAAACCAACGCTACGCCCTGCAGGACGCCGTGCAGGCCCATCGTGACCTCGAATCGCGCAAGACGACCGGGTCATCCATTTTCGTAATTTAAGGAACGAGGAGACAACACATAATGAAAATCGAACAACTGACCTGCGCCATCGGCGCCGAACTGATCGACGTCAATCTCGGCGATGCCGTGCGCGACGACGGCCTGTTCAAGGAGATCTACGCCGCGCTGCTCAAGCACAAGGTGCTCTTCCTGCGCGACCAGGATCTGAACCGTCTTTCCCGCCAGGATCACATGGCTTTCGCCATGCGCCTCGGCGAACTCGAAACACACCCGATGGCGCCGAGCCATCCGGAAGCACCCGGTCTGGTCCAGATTTACAAGAATCCGGACAGCCCGATGGACCGCTACGAGAACGCCTGGCACACCGACGGCACCTGGCGCGAAACGCCGGCGCTCGGCTGCGTGCTGCGCTGCATCGAATGCCCGCCGGTTGGCGGCGACACGATGTGGGCCAACATGGTCCTCGCTTACGAAAAACTGCCGGCCAACATCAAGCAGGAAATTGAAGGCCTGATCGCCAATCACAGCTTCAATTCTTCCTTCGCCGCCGCCATGCCGCAGGACAAGCGCCTGGCCATGAAGGTGCAGTACCCGGATGCCGAGCACCCGGTCATCCGCACCCATCCGGAAACCGGCGAGAAGGTTCTGTTCGTCAATGCCTTCGCGACCCACTTCGTCAATTACCACACCCCGAATCGCGTCCGTTTTGGCCAGGATTACAACAAGAGCGGCAGCGACCTGATGCAGTACCTGATCAGCCAGGCCTACAACCCAGAGTATCAGGTGCGCTGGCGCTGGAAACCCTTCAGCGTGGCGATCTGGGACAACCGCTCGACCCAGCATTACGCGGTGATGGACTACCCGCCCTGCCATCGCAAGATGGAGCGTGCCGCCATCGTTGGCGACAAACCCTTCTAAGCATCAATCCGGGGCGACCCGCCGCTACGGTCGACCCGAAAAAATTGCCAAAAATCACTTCGAATACATTTAAGGAGCAACACATGAATTTCCTCGACGGTTCACTCTTCCCCGAAAACCAGCAGAAACTGGTCATCACCTGCGCCCCCTACGGCCCCGAGTGGGAGCCGGCAGATTTCCCGGAAGACATCCCGGTGACCATGGAAGAGCATATCCAGAAGGCAGTCGATTGCTACAACGCCGGCGCCACAGTCATCCACATTCACGTTCGCGAACTGGACGGCAAGGGTTCCAAGCACCTGTCGAAGTTCAATGAACTGATCGCCGGCATCCGTGCCCGCGTTCCCGACATGATCCTGCAGGTCGGTGGCTCGATCTCCTTCGCCCCGGAAAACGATGGCGACGTCGCCAAGTGGCTGTCCGACGACACCCGCCACATGCTCGCCGAACTGACACCGAAGCCCGACCAGGTGACCATCGCCATCAACAGCAACCAGATGAACGTGGTCGAGCAGATGTGCGAAGCCGACGTCGCCGGCACCAGCCTGGGCACGCCCGAGGGCTATAACGCCTACCGCGAAATGACCATTCCCGCCGGTCCGGGCTGGGTCGAGGAGCACATCAAGCGCCTGTCGGCCAATGGCATCCAGACTCACTTTCAGCTGGCCAACATCACCCAGCTCGAAACGGTCGAGCGCAATATGCGCCGCGGCGCCTGCAACGTGCCGCTGATCCTGACCTGGGTCGCCATCGGCGGCGGCTTCGATGCGCCGAACATCTACAACCTGGCCAACTTCGTCCGCGCCTGCCCGGACGGCGCCGTGCTGACACTGGAAACCTCCATGCTCAACGTTTTGCCGTTGAACATGATGGCCATCGCCATGGGTCTGCACGTTCGCTGCGGTATCGAGGACAACATCTGGACGCAGGACCGTTCGCGCAAGATGAGTACGGTCGAGCAGATCGAGCAGTTGGTTCGCATCGCCAAGGAGTTCGGCCGCCCGGTCGCCAACGCCAAGGAAGCCCGCGAAATCTACAAGATCGGAACCTTTTACGAAACCGCTGACCAGACATTGGCCGAAAACGGCTTCGCGCCAAGCCGCAAGCCGGGCCAGAAGGGTTTCACCCAGTACGCTGCCTAAGGAGTCGCTGATTAATTCGTCACGGCCTCAGGCCACGACGATGCGGATTGATTCAGTGCTTCCATAAGCAAGCGCAAACTTTGCAGTAGCAGCATGGGCAAGCGACGGTAGCCATCGCCGCTTGCCCACATAAAACACCGGCCGGATGACCCTGATGGATCGCCGGCACGGTCATAACTATCAGGAGACACCCCTTGGCCGTTTACATCGCAGATTCGCCGCCGGCAGCATCGGCCGCCACCCCGACCGTGCCGCGCGGCTATGCCTGGCTGGTCTTCGCCCTGACCTTCGGCCTGCTCCTCTCGGACTACATGTCCCGCCAGGTGCTCAATGCCGTCTTTCCCATTCTGAAGGCTGAATGGAGCCTGTCGGACACCCAGCTCGGCTCGCTCAGCAGCATCGTCGCTCTGCTTGTCGGCCTGCTCACCTTCCCGCTCTCGGTCGTCGCCGACCGCTGGGGCCGCGTCCGCAGCGTCATTCTGATGGCCGGCCTGGGGAGCCTGGCTACGCTGGCCTGCGCGCTGGCCGCCAACTACAACCAGATGTTCATCGCCCGCTTCTTCGTCGGCGTCGGCGAAGCCGCTTACGGCAGCGTCGGCATCGCGCTCATTCTCAGCATCTTCCCGGCCAACATGCGTTCCACGCTGGCCAGCGCTTTCATGGCCGGCGGTCCGGTCGGCTCGGTGATCGGCATGGCGCTCGGCGGTGTCGTCGCCACCCATTTCGGCTGGCGCTGGTCCTTCGGCGCCATGGCCGGCTTCGGCATGCTCCTGGTCGTCCTCTACGCCTTCACCGTCCGCGAAAGCCGGGTAAGCTCGGCAGCAGCGAATGCCGCGCCTTCCGGCAAGGCACCCGCCCTTCAGCGACCCAAGCTGCGAGACATCTTTGCGGGACTGTTCTCGTCGCGCTCGGTCATTGCCGCCTACGTCGGCAGCGGCCTGCAACTATTCATCATGGCCGCCATGCTCGCCTGGCTACCCAGCTTCCTCAATCGCTACTACGGTCTGCCCACCGACAAGGCCGGGGTCAGCGCCGCTGCCTTCATCCTGATCGGCGCCATCGGCATGACCGTCTGCGGCGTCATCACCGACCGGGTCAGCCGCAACGCACCCTCCCGTAAATGGACGGTGGCGATCGCCTACGCCCTGATCTCGGCCAGCCTGCTCTTCGTCGGCTTCATGCTGCCGCCCGGCACCGCCCAACTGGTCCTGATCGCCGGCGGCATGGCGATGGTCGCCGGCACCACCGGCCCGGCCGGCGCCATGGTCGCCAACCTGACGCATCCCTCGATCCACGCTACCGCCTTCGCCACCCTGACGCTGGCCAACAACCTGCTCGGCCTCGCCCCCGGCCCGTTTGTCACCGGCATCGTCGCCGACCGCATCGGCCTGATGGGCGCCATGCAGCTGGTGCCGTTGATCGCCCTCGGCGCGGCGGCGGCCTTCATCTTCGGCAAGCGCTATTACACCGAAGACCTGCAGCGCATCCGCTCGACGCAACGCTGATTTTCCAACCCTGACATTTCCAAGA
>CAYWNX010000003.1:0-29528 GCA_964459735.1 uncultured Dechloromonas sp.
TCGACCATCTTGCCGGCGCCTTCCATGGTGGAGAGCAGCGTGGCTTCAGAGTGGCGCGGTGGCGGGCGGGGTTCGTTGGCCTTGACGGTGATGTCTTCGGTTTTTACCTTTTCACCGGCGTCGACCGCAACCAGATTGCCTTCGGTGCCTTCCTGACCTTCCTTGCCATGCACCGCCAGCCAGCCCGGATTGACCAGAACCTTGCCCTCGGTCTTGAAGGGATGCCCTTCAACCCGAGTGATGCGGGTGGTGACCAGGTATTCGGCGGCCGGGAAAAAGACCGAGAGGAAGCGCTTGACGACGAAATCGTAAAGTTTCTGTTCCAGTTCGTTGAGATTTTTCGGCGCTTGCGGCGTCGGGATAATCGCAAAGTGATCGCTGATCTTAGCGTTATTGAAAATCCGCTTGTTCGGCATCACCCAGTTACGCGCCAGAATCTGGTGGGCAAAGGGTGAGTAGCGGGCAAGCAGCACTTCGTCGTGACCCTTGCCGGCACCTTCGCCGGTCAGAATCGATAGCGTGGCCTTGACTGTCGGGATGTAATCCTCCGGCAGGCAGCGCGAATCGGTTCGTGGATAAGTCAGTACCTTGTGCTTTTCGTAGAGGGCTTGCGCCAGCGACAGCGTGGTCTTGGCCGAGAAGCCGAAGCGAGCGTTCGCTTCACGCTGCAGGCTGGTCAAATCGAAGAGCAGCGGTGAAAGGCGGGTTTCCGGCTTGGCTTCTTCGGTAACGATGCCGGGCTTGCCGAGGGTGGCGGTACGGATGGCGTCGGCCCTGGTTTGCTCCCAAATGCGGTCGGCGCGGGCGTGTTCGTCGTTTTCCTTGCCCTTGAAGGCTTCGTCGAACCACTTGCCGGTGTAACTGCCGGCCTTGGCTTCGAACTCGCCTTCGACTTCCCAGTAGGGACGGGCCTTGAATTCGCGGATTTTCTTTTCGCGTTCGACGACGATGGCCAGCGTCGGGGTCTGGACGCGGCCGACGGTGGTCAGATGGAAGCCGCCGGTTTTCGAGTTGAAGGCGGTCATCGCCCGTGTGCCGTTGATGCCGACCAGCCAGTCGGACTCGGAGCGGCAGACGGCAGCATCGCCGAGGCCCTGCATTTCCTGACCGGCCCGCAGACGCGAGAAGCCCTCGCGAATGGCACCCTGTGTCATCGACTGCAGCCACAGACGCTGTACCGCCTTGCCGGATTTGGTGTACTGAGCGATGTAATTGAAGATCAATTCACCTTCGCGCCCGGCGTCACAGGCGTTGATCAGGCCATCAACATCCTTGCGCTTGATCAGTTTGGCCAGCACCTTGAGGCGGGATTCGGTTTTTTCGATCGGCGCCAGCGCGAAGTTTGGTGGAATCACCGGCAGATGGGCAAACGACCATTTGCCGCGCTTGACCTCGAATTCTTCCGGGCAGCGCAGTTCCAGCAGGTGGCCAACTGCGGAGGAGATGAGGTGCGTCTCGCTTTCGAAGTAGTCGTCGTGCTTGGTGAAGCCCCCCAACGCCTTGGCAATGTCGGCGGCGACGGAAGGTTTTTCGGCAATGATCAGCTTTTTGCTCATGAGTTTGGCCTGTTAGGTGCCGGGGGATGATAAGGGCCCGGCGAGCGGCTTGGCAAGCCGTCTATATATATGAGAGATCAGGCGAGGCGCTGGTAGCGATTGCCGGGGAGGGGGGCGATCTGGCCGCCGAGTTCGAGCGTCAGCAGTTCGGTGAGCAACTGGTTGGCAGCGAATCCGGTGCGTTCGACCAGTTCATCGAGGCTGCAGGGATCGTGGCCGATGGCCGTGAGCAGACTGTTCTCAGGGTGGCTGGCGGCGGTTTCGGGGAGCGTTTCCGCTGCGGCAAAATTGCCGAGTTCTTCCAGCACATCCTGAGCAGTTTCGACCAGTTTGGCGCCCTGCTTGATCAGCTTGTGACAGCCGCGGGCAACCGGTGAATGAATGGAGCCGGGAATGGCGAAAACCTCCCGGCCTTGCTCGGCAGCGAGGCGGGCGGTGATCAGCGAGCCACTTTCCGGGGCGGCTTCGACAACCAGCACGCCGCATGAAAGTCCGGAAATAATCCGGTTGCGGCGCGGGAAATTGGCGGCAATGGCCGGTGTGCCGAGCGGGAATTCGGAAATGATGGCGCCGCGTTCGGCAATCGCCAGGGCCAGTTCCTTGTTGCGGGCAGGGTAAAGGCGGTCGGCGCCGGTACCGATCACGGCGATCGTGTCGCCAGCGGCCGCGAGGGCGCCCCGATGTGCCGCGGCGTCGATGCCGAGGGCAAGACCGCTGACGATGGTCAAACCCGTGCCGGCCAGTGCCTTGGCGAAAATTTCGGCCGTCTGCAGGCCTTGTGGCGTGGCATTGCGGCTGCCCACCACGCCGAGTCCACGTTTTTGCAGCAGGGCCGGATTGCCCCGGACATAGAGGACATTGGGCGGATCGGTGATTTCAAGCAGGGCGGCCGGGTAAGCGCTATCGGCCAGCGTTAGGATGGACTGGCCGGGTTCGCTGGCCCAGGCCATGCTGGCGTCGACTGCTTCGCTGGGGTCGAAATCAAAGAGCAGATCGGCCCGACTGCCGATGACAGCGCGTGCCGCCAGCCGCCCGGCGGCGAAAACTGCCTCGGGTAAACCGAAAGCGGCGAGAAGCTTTCGCTGCGTCTCGCCGCCGATGCCGGGAATCAGGGTCAGCCGCAACCAAGCGGCCAACCCTCCGGATTCAATCATGGATTCCTTGCCGAGTCGCCGACGATGACGGATTTCGAGGATTCGACGACCAAGGCATAGGCCACCCGGTTGAAAACCCGGAAAACGAAGGCCAGGGCGTAACGTTCTTCCGGGAGGACGGTATGCACGCGACGGCCATCTTGATCGATGCTGGTCGCGGTCCGGTCGCGGAAGAGGGCGAGGACATGGCCGACTTCCAGGCCGTCACTTTTACCGCGACTCAGCGAGACGACGAAACCGGGGCCACCTTCATAGGCGCCGCCATAAATCGACATGATCTTGGCGGCAACCTGTTGTTCCGGGCGATGCGGGGCGTAGGTAATGATTTCCGGCAGCGGAGCGGGGCGCAGGCGGTCGCCGCGACCCATTTCTTCCTTGGCCAGGGTGACGCGCAAAACTGCCGGTTCGCCGGGCTGAACCAGTCGCATATTGCCCAGGAAAAAGGCCTCATGGGCGAGCACTTCACCGGTTTCGGGGTCGATCAGCGGCTTGCCGGGGCGGAAAACGTTCCATTTTTCGACACTGGTATCGGGGATGCCGCTGACAAAGGCGGTATCGCCACTGCCCAGCATCATGCGGTCTTCCTGGGTGGCGACAATGCGGGTGAGACTGTCGTTCTCGCCTGGTTCGATAATCAGCGGCTGCGAAATATAGGGTTCGATGACATTTGGCGGAATGCTTGGGATCACCTGCTGGACGGCTTCGCTGTAGACCTTGGGTTGCAGTGTCCCGCTCACCTGTTTGGCGATTTTCAGGCGGGGAGTGCCGCCGAAATGTTCGAGCAGAATGATGTCGCCAGGGTAGATCAGGTGCGGATTCTTGATTTCCGCCTTGTTCATGTTCCAGATCTCCGGCCAGCGCCAGGGCTGTTTGAGGAATTTGCCGGAAATGCCCCACAAGGTATCGCCGGGAACGACGATGTGGCGGTCGGGTGGGTTATCAACCAGCTTGAGCGGCTCAGCAGCGAATGCGCAAGCGGCCGTTACGGCCAGGATGAGCGCGGATATAATGCGGGCCATAGTCGTAACCTCACGTGCCGGTGGAACGCGGTGCACTCGAAGTTGTCACAACTCCTCGAGAAAAACGCGTTCATATCTCAAAAATTACTTTAGATTCTGCACGTAATAACCTAAGCGGGCAAGCTTTTATTCCGGTTCATATATGGCACTTCTACCCATTTTGCGTTTCCCCGATGTCCGCCTGAAAAAAGTGGCGGCCCCGATTACAAACATTGACGACAGCATCCGTAAACTGGTCGCCGACATGGCCGAAACCATGTACGAAGCCCCTGGCATCGGGCTGGCAGCAACCCAGGTCGATGTTCACAAACGACTTATCGTGATTGACACCTCGGAAGGCAGGAACGATCTGCGCGTTTTCATCAATCCGCGTCTGGAAAGTTGCGAGGGTTCCCAGATCGGTGAGGAAGGCTGCCTGTCGGTACCGGGAATTTACGACAAGGTCGAGCGCGCCGAGCGGGTGACCGTGCATTTCCTTGATCTTGAAGGCAAAAAACAGTCGATTACTACCGATGGTTTATTGGCCGTGTGTATCCAGCACGAAATCGACCATCTTGATGGCATCGTTTTTGTCGATCACCTGTCGCAGCTGAAGCAGGTCAGAATCAAGTCCCGGCTTGCCAAGCAGGCTCGGGTGACGGCATGAAGCTGATTTTTGCCGGGACGCCCGAATTTGCCGCGCAGGCGCTACAGGCCATTGTCGATGCTGGTCACGAGGTGGCGCTGGTGCTCAGTCAGCCGGATCGTCCGGCCGGCCGTGGCATGACCCTGCAGGCGTCGCCGGTCAAAAAATTGGCGCTGGAAAAAGGCATAGAGGTTTTCCAGCCGCTTAGCCTGAAGGATCCGGCGGCGCAGCAAAAGATTGCGGCGGTGGATGCCGAGGTGATGGTGGTTGCGGCGTATGGCCTGATCTTGCCGCAAGTCGTACTCGACCTGCCACGTTTTGGCTGCCTCAATATCCATGCCTCCTTATTGCCGCGCTGGCGTGGCGCGGCGCCGATTCAGCGGGCTTTGCTGGCCGGCGATGCGGCAACCGGCGTCTGCATCATGCAGATGGAGGCCGGGCTGGATACCGGCCCGGTGTTGCTGCGCGAGGCTTTTCCGATTGCCCCCGACGATACCTCGGCGACGCTGCATGACCGGCTGGCCGCGCTCGGCGCAAAACTGGTTGTCGCGGCGCTGGGCAGGCTGCCTTTGCCGGCCGAGCCGCAGCCGACCGAGGGCGTGACCTATGCCCACAAGATCGAGAAAGCGGAAGCGATCGTCGACTGGACGAAGAGCGCCGCCGAGCTGGACCGCCATCTCCGCTCCTTCAACCCGTTTCCCGGTGCTCAGGCGCTGTTCGCCGGTCAGACCGTCAAGCTGTGGCGGGCGGCGCCGGTGGCTGCCAGCGGTGAAACTGGGCAGATTTTGGCGGTTGACCGCAGCGCTGTCGTGGTTGCCTGCGGTGAAGGTGCGCTGGCGATCAGTGAATTGCAAAAGGCTGGCGGCAAGCGTTTGCCGGTACAGCAATTTCTCGCCGGCCACCCGCTCAAGGTGGGCGACCGCTTCGATCTGCCGGCCTGAGATCAGCCCGATCCAAGCGCTGGCATTAATTGCCGAGCTGGCCGCGCGCGACTTCTTTCGTTTCCCTTCGGGTCGGGGCAAAGCCTGCGATGACTTCGGCGAATAGCGCGTGGGCTTGCCGGCTGTTGTCGCCACTGAAGTTGCAGACGTAAACATCCAGTGTGGCGCTGCCGATCTCCGGCCAGGTATGGACGGCGAGGTGGGATTCGGCCAGTACGACGGTGCCGGTAACGCCAGCCGGCTCGCCGCCGGCATCTCGGAAGGCATGAAAAAGTCGGCCGACGACGTTCAGGCCGTGGCGCAGGCAGGCCTCGACACAAAAGATTTCCAGCCCCGGCGCATCGAGCAGAAAGCTCGGCGGGCAGCGGCAGTCGTGCAGGTCGGCGATCAGGTGCAGGCCATTCATGGCTTGATTTTAGGGCGTTTCACGTGAAACCCGGTGGGCGAAAATGCTTTCCAGCAGCCTGCCGAGCCGGTAGCCGGCCGCAAGAACGCGCCGATTGGCCATTTCCCGCGCCTGCTGGTGGAATTCCTCGGTAATCATCGGCAGCAGACTGCCATTGGCGAGCGGGTAGGCGTCGGCGAGCAGGCGATGGCTTTCCTCCTTCCATTGCCTGACATTCCCCTGAGCCGGTGCCGGGAAATTCTCGAGCAGGCGTGCGGCATTTTTCTCCAGCCGTTTGCCCCGCAGCCAGGGCGGACCGGGCAGGTCGTCCCAATAAGTGTGCAGGTTGGAGAAGGGTAGGCGCTTGTTGAACGGGTTTTCGATTTCGACGCCGTTACCGCCTTCGTCGCCGTCCCGGCCAACGTGCAAGGGTTGGTGAATATCGGCAACGAGGTGCAGCAGCCAGGGCAGGGCAAAGGAAATTTGCTCATTTTTCCGGGTTGACCGCAGCAATTGGCTCAGGCGCTCGATCTGCTGGTCGATCTCGCCGGCGCGGGCCTTGCCGTCGTCGCCGAGATCGACGTAGTGCCAGCGTTTGTGGCGGGCGGTGTCGTTCAGCCCGGGGAGCGGCGGGGTGGGCGGTTCGCGCTCTTCGTTGTAGAAACGCGGGTCGTTGCGAATGTCGTCGGGCCAGGTTGAGGCTTCGGCGAAGATGTCGGCGGCCTCGGCGGATTTGGCTTTTTCCACCCAGCGGGGGTGATCGGGGTGGCGGGCCAAGGCGGCTGCGACAAAATCCCGGCTCGGTGCCGACAGTTGCTGCCAGGCGATGCTGGCTGTCAGCCGGTGGCCGGCGGCATTCCAGGCGTGAGCCAGGGCGGGGGTGCAGGCAAGTACGAAGGCAAGTACGAAGGCAAGGGTGCAGCTGAGGGTATGAAGGAATCGACACATTGCGCCATTATGCAGCGTGCGATAATTCAGGCCTATGTTCCCATTACCACTCGATTCACTGGCTTTTGCCCTGCTGCAAGCCGCTCGTATCAACGCTGCCGTATTTGCCGGGCAGAGCCTGGCCGATGGCTTGCTGGGCCGCGTTGATGTAATTGCCCGCCCTGCTGTGCAGGATCTCGTCTATGGCAGCCTGCGCGCTTACGGACGGGGCGATTTTTTCCTCTCCCGCCTGGTGGCCAGGCCGCTGGCCGATAACGAGGTGCGAGCCCTGTTGCTGGTCGCCATCTATCGCCTGGAAACCCGGCCGGAGGCGGCGCATACCGTTGTCGACCAAGCCGTGGCCGCGGCGGCTGAACTGGCTGGCGGAAATTTCCGGGGGCTGGTCAATGGTGTGTTGCGCAATTTTTTGCGCCAACAAGCCGAATTGATGGCCGCGCTGGCTAATGACGAGCTGGCCCTGAGCCAGCATCCGGACTGGTGGTTGCGGACCTTGCAGGCGGCCTGGCCGAATGACTGGCCAAGCATTGTGGCAGCAGGCAACGGGCCGCCGCCGATGGCCTTGCGGGTCAATCAGCGGCGCTCGACGCGCGAAGAATATCTGCAGCGGCTCAGTGCCGAGGGAATCATCGCAACGCCCAGCGGCGAAGTCGGCCTGCTGCTGGCCAAGCCGGTGCCGGTCGAACGCCTGCCCGGATTCGCCGCCGGCCTCGTTTCAGTGCAGGACCCCGGGGCGCAACTCGCCGCGACCCTGCTTGATCCGGCACCGGGCAGTCGGGTGCTGGATGCCTGCGCCGCGCCGGGCGGCAAGACGGCGCATCTGCTGGAGCGCGCCCGGCTCGACATGCTGGCGCTTGATCTCAAGCCGGCCCGTTGTCGGCGGGTCGAGGCCAATCTGAGTCGCCTCGGCCTCGGTGCCGCGATCAAGGCCGGCGATTGCGCCAAACTTAATACATGGTGGGATGGCCAGTTTTTCGATGCCGTGCTGGCCGACGTGCCGTGTACTGCCAGCGGTGTCGTCCGCCGCAATCCGGATAGCAAATGGCTGCGCCGCGAAAGCGATATCGCCAGCTTTGCCGCGGCCCAGTCGCGCATTCTCGATGCGCTGTGGCAGGTTGTCCGGCCCGGGGGGAAACTGCTTTATGCCACCTGCTCGGTGTTTCCGGCCGAAAATGGCACGCAGATCGCCAGCTTCCTGGCACGCCAGCCGCAAGCGCGGCGCCGTCACGAGGAGCAGCTTTTACCCAGCGCCGAACATGATGGCTTTTATTACTGCCTGCTCGAAAAAGATGCCTGAACAAATGCGCCGGTGGCTGCTGCTGCTGGCTTTTGTGCCGTTTTTGGCGTGGACCGCAGAAATTGAGATCAGCAACCCGCAAATTTCGGCCAGCGATGACGGCTATGTCCTTTCGGCCGATTTCACGCTTGAACTGAATCAGCGTCTGGAGGAAGCCGTCACCAAGGGTCTGATGCTGCATTTTGTCGCCGATTTCGAGCTGACGAAAGACCGCTGGTACTGGCTCGATGAAAAACTGGCCGTCCGCAGCCAGACCTACCGTCTCTCCTATCACGCGCTGACCCGTCAGTACCGCCTGTCTTCCGGCGGTGGCCTGCATCAGTCCTTTGCCTCGCTGAGCGAGGCCATGGCCATGCTTTCCCACCTGCGCAACTGGTTGATCATCGAGAAAACCGACAAATCGGTGCGGCTGGGTGAGCCCTACCAGGCCGCGTTGCGTCTTCGCCTGGATATTGCCCAGTTGCCCAAACCCTTCCAGATGACCTCGCTGGGCAACAAGGACTGGAGCCTGTCTTCGGACTGGAAGACCTGGCAGGTCAGCTTGCCGGCCTTGGCGGGGGAGGGCAAATGAGGCGTTTCGTCGCGGCCGGTGGGGCATTTGCGGCAGCCGTCGGCGGCATCCTGTGGTTTCTGCTGCTCATGTCGACGGCGGCCGATACCGTTATCTTCTCGCGCAACTACCCGCTGTTGATCGGGCTGAACATCGTGCTCGCCCTGGGCATGCTGGGGCTGGTAGGCTGGCAGTTGCGCGCGCTGTGGCGCGACTATCAGGCGCAGGTCTTCGGGGCCCGACTCAAGCTGCGTCTGATGCTGATGTTCGGCATTATTGCGGTCTTGCCGGGGGCGCTGGTCTATGGCGTTTCGGTGCAGTTCGTGACGCGCTCGATCGAGAGCTGGTTCGATGTCCGGGTCGAGAAAGCGCTCGAATCCGGCCTCCACCTCGGGCGTTCAGCGCTCGATTCCCTGCTCGCCGATCTCGGTGACAAGGCGCACAGCATGGCCGCCGAGCTTTCCGACATCAAGGAGGATTCCCGCCGCTCCGCCTTGCTCCGCTTGCGCGAGGAAAAAAGCGTGCACACGGCGGCGCTATTCTCGGTCGGCGGCCAACTGCTCTCGAGCGCGACCGGCGAACTCGCCAGTTTTTTGCCCGAATTGCCCAGTCAGGCGCAACTCAAGCAAGCGCGCAGCTCACGGGCAATCAGCACGATTGAAGGCGAAGGCAGCAATCTTTTTCTGCGGGTACTGGTGCCGGTGTCGGCACGCGATGTCTTCGAAGAGCCGCGCATCCTGCAATTGACCAATCCGGTGCCCTCCGGACTGGCGCATGACGCCGAGGCGGTGCAGGGGGTTTATCGCGACTATCAGGAATTGCAGCTCTCGCGGGAGGGGCTGACCCGGATTTATGCCCTGACTTTGACGTTGACCGTACTGGTGGCCCTTTTTGGCGCTTTTGCGCTGGCTTTCCTGATGGCCCGCCGGCTGGTGGCGCCGCTCTACATTTTGGCCGAGGGGACGCAGGCCGTGGCACAGGGCGACTTTTCGCCGCGCCAGGCAATTTACAGCGGCGACGAACTCGGCGTGCTGACGCAATCCTTCAACCAGATGACCCGTCAGCTTGATGATGCCCGGCGTGAAACCGAGCGGCATCGGGCCGAGGTCGAATCGGCGCGCGGCTATCTTGAATCCATCCTCGCCAATCTGTCGGCCGGTGTGCTGGTTTTTGATCGCCTGTTTGTGCTGCGCACGGTCAATGAAGGCGCGCTGACGACGCTGAATGATGATTTCAGCGGGCTGATCGGCGAGGTGGTTGATCAATGGCCGCGGCAGAACGTGCTCGGCGAATTCATTCATCAGAATTTCCTCAGTACCGAAGAGATTGAATGGCAATCCCAGCTCGAACTGGAGCGCCCGAACGGCATGCCGCAGGTGCTGCTGCTGCGCGGTTCGCGCTTGCCGGAAGCGAGTGGCGGCGGCTATGTCGTGGTCTTCGACGATGTGACCCGGATTACCGCGGCGCAGCGCAGCGCGGCCTGGGGCGAAGTGGCCCGCCGCCTGGCGCATGAGATCAAGAATCCGCTGACGCCGATCCAGCTTTCCGCCGAACGCCTGCAGTTCAAGCTGGCCGGCAAGCTGGCCAATGGCGACGCGGACATGCTGGCCCGTGGCACGCAGACCATCATCAACCAGGTGCAGGCGATGAAACGCATGGTCGATGATTTCCGCGATTATTCCCGCCTGCCGGCACCGGCCGTGGCACCGCTCGATCTCAATGAACTGGTGCGGGAAGTCCTCGGCTTGTATGAAAGCTCGTCGGCCGTCATCGAGCCCAGCCTGGCCGAGGATCTGCCGCCGGTGCTCGGTGACGCGACACAACTGCGGCAAGTCATCCACAATCTGCTGCGCAATTCAGAAGACGCGCTGGAAGGGCTCGACGATGCCCGCATCCGGATTACTACTGCATCGGCCGGTCGCTTTGCCCGGCTGCTGATCAGCGACAATGGTGCCGGTTTTCCGGTCGAGCTGCTGTCGCGCATTTTCGAACCTTATGTCACGACCAAGGCGCGTGGAACCGGCCTGGGCCTGTCGATCGTCAAGAAAATAGTCGAGGAACACATGGGTATTATTGAAATTGGCAATGCCCCGGCGGGGGGCGCACGAATCGACATTCGTCTGCCGCTGGTGAAGGAAGAGGAGGCCAAAAATGGCAATCATTCTGGTCGTTGACGACGAAGTCGGTATCCGCGAACTGCTCTCGGAAATCCTGATTGACGAAGGTTACGACGTCCGTCTGGCCGAACATGCCGGTGCGGCACGTACCATCCGCAACGAACTGCGCCCCGATCTGGTCCTGCTCGATATCTGGATGCCGGACCTGGACGGAATTTCGCTGCTCAAGGAATGGCATGCCGCTGGCCATCTCAACATGCCGGTGGTGATGATGTCGGGCCACGGCACGATCGATACGGCTGTCGAGGCGACCCGCTTCGGCGCCTTCGATTTTCTCGAGAAGCCAATTGCGCTGCAAAAGCTGCTGTCTACCGTGCAAAAAGCCCTCAAGCACGATACGCCGCCAGCCCGACCGCCACTGACGCTCGATGCCTTTGGTCGCTCGACCTTCATCAAGGAATTCAAGCGCCGGCTCGAACAGGCCGCGGCCAAGGCACCGGTGCTGCTGCTCAAGGGAGCGACCGGCGGCATGGCGGAAATCTGTGCCCGGACGCTGCAGCCACCCCGCTCGCCCTGGCTTGATTTGTCGAGCGTGAGCAGTGCCCTGACCCAGGAAATGCTGGAAAAAATCAGTGGCGGCATTCTGTTTGTGCCGGATCTGGCCGCACTCGGCAAGATGCAGCAAATGAACTTGACTTACGCGGTCGACCGGCTGGAAAAGCTGAATTTGCAGCTGATCGCGGCCACCGTCGTACCACTGACGAACCTCGGCGAAGCCGGCTGGGACAGCAAACTGCTCGCCAAGCTCGGTGAAGTCTGGGTCGCCATGCCGGCGCTGGCTGGCCATGCTGACGAGTTGCCCGAGATTGCCAGCCTGTTGCTGACCAATTTTGTCGAACGCGGCGAAGTGCAACCCCGGCGCTTTTCTACCGGTGCACTCAACATGCTGCGTACGCTGCCGGTAAAAAGCCTGCCGGAAGCGAGCTGGGCCGACCTCTACGTCCTGGTGCGCAATCTGGCCCTGACGGCGCTTGATGAAGAAATTTCGGCCGACGACGTAACCCGCGTCATGCCCCAGGAGGCGAGTGCCGGCCCCGAACCGGTGCCCTTGCTCCCCTTGTTCGACCAGCCCCTGCGGGAAGCACGCGATGCCTTCGAGAAACTCTATTTCGAGCATCATTTGCGCCTTGAGGGGGGCAACATGACCCGACTGGCCGAGCGCTCCGGGCTGGAGCGGACGCATCTTTACCGCAAACTGAAGCAACTTGACGTAAAACTGGGCAAGCGCAGCGAAGAGTAAAAATCCGGCGCCAGACGCCGGCAGTGAATCGGGGAGGGGTTATGAAAGTCATCATTCTTGGTGCCGGGCAGGTCGGGGCCAGTGTCGCCGAGGGCCTGGTTTCCGAAGAAAACGACATTACCATCGTCGATTCCAATGGGGCGCGTCTGGCCCAGTTGCAGGACCGGCTGGATCTGCGAACCGTCGTCGGCGATGCGGCAACGCCTTCAGTCCTGCGTCAGGCCGGGGCGGAGGATGCTGACATGATCATTGCCGTGACGCAGAGCGATCAGTCGAATCTCGTTGCCTGCAAACTGGCTCACAGCGTGTTCAATGTGCCGACCCGGATTGCCCGGCTGCGCTCGCGTGACTTTCTCGACAACGCCAGCCTGTTGTCGGAAGACAACTTTGCGGTCGATTTCGCGCTTTGCCCGGAACAGGTGATTACCGATTACATCCGGCGCCTGATTGAATTTCCCGAAGCCCTGCAAGTGCTCAACTTCGCCCGCAGCCGGGTCAGTCTGGTGGCGGTGCGGGCTTATGAAGGCGGCCTGCTGGTTGGCAAGCCAATCAAGGATATGCGTTCCTTGCTGCCGCCCGATATGGATGGTCGGATTGCGGCGATTTTCCGGCGTGATCAAGCGGTGTTTCCCGAAGGCGATACGGTGATCGAGGCCGGCGATGAGGTTTTCCTGCTTGCCGCGGCTGAACATATTCGACCGGTCTTGCGCCAGTTGCGGCGGATGGCGACGCCGGTGCGGCGGATCATGATCGCCGGCGGCGGCAATATTGGCATTCGCGTCGCCAAAACCCTGGAAAAACGTTACGAAATCAAGCTTATCGAAGGTCGCAAAGAGCGTGCCGAATTGCTGGCTGGTGAGCTCGACGAGACGCTTGTCCTGCTTGGTGATGGCACCGACGAGGAGTTGCTCGAGCAGGAAAATATTGCCGAGATGGACCTCTTCCTTGCCCTGACCAACGATGACGAAGACAACATCATGTCCGGCAGTCTGGCCAAACGTCTGGGTTGCAAGCGGGTGGTGGCGCTGATCAACCGTCGAGCCTACGCCGAGATGATCGAAGGCGGACC
Source organism: uncultured Dechloromonas sp. (assembly GCA_964459735.1). Taxonomy (GTDB): domain Bacteria; phylum Pseudomonadota; class Gammaproteobacteria; order Burkholderiales; family Rhodocyclaceae; genus Azonexus. Next base: position 12,959 of record CAYWNX010000003.1, read on the forward strand.
GATCGATATCGGTATTTCGCCGGCGCAGGTTTCGATCGGCACCTTGCTGACGCACGTCAGGCAGGGTGATGTCGCCGAAGTGCATTCACTGCGTCGGGGGGCGGCCGAAGCGCTGGAGATCGTCGCGCATGGCGACGCCAAAACTTCCAAGGTGATTGGCAAGCGGATCGATCAGATCGACTGGCCGCACGGGGTAACGGTGGCTGCACTGGTGCGCAATTTCGATCAGGCCGTGGTGATCGGCCAGACCGACGACTGGACCGCCATTACCCGGCACGGTGAGGTGGTCATTGCCCACCACGATACGGTGATCCAGGCAGATGACCATGTGATCGTCTTCTGTACCCGGAAGAAGCTGGTCAAAAAAGTCGAGAAGCTTTTCCAGGTCGGTTTCCACTTCCTTTAAGGGGTCGACCGTGACTCGCTTTGCCCCCGTTTATCGCGCCCTCGGCATGGTTGTCATACTTTTTGGCCTGACCATGCTGGCGCCGCTGATCCTCTCTTATTGGGTGGATGATGGCGCCCAGACCGCTTATGACGAAGCCTTCCTGCTCACGACACTGAGTGGCACTTTTCTTTGGTATCGCTATCGCAACTGCAAGCGTGAGCTGAACATTCGTGACGGTTTTCTGATGGTGGTGCTGGTGTGGTCCGTGTTACCCGCCTTTGCGGCCATTCCTCTGATGCTCCAGCTTGGCATCAGCCACACCGATGCCTATTTTGAGGCGATGTCGGGCCTGACGACCACCGGCTCGACCGTGCTTTCAAATATTGACACACTGCCGATGTCGATCAATCTCTGGCGTCATCAACTGGTCTGGACGGGTGGCATGGGATTGATCGTGCTGGCGATCGCCGTTCTCCCGCTGCTTGGTATCGGCGGTCGCCAGATGTTCAAGGCCGAAACGCCGGGTCCGATGAAGGACGCCAAGATGACGCCGCGCATTGCGGAAACGGCAAAGGGCTTATGGCTGGTTTACCTGGGCGTGTCCGTGGCTTGTGTGCTGGGTTATCGCTGGGCCGGCATGAGCTGGTTCGACGCGGTTTGTCATGGCTTTTCAACAATGGGACTGGGTGGTTTCTCGACGCATGATGCCAGTTTCGGTTTTTTCAATTCACCGGCTATCGAATCTGTCGCCATCGTTTTCATGCTGATTGCGGGGATGAATTTCGGCACGCTGTTTCTCGCGGTGAATGGCCGCTCACTGCGCCCCTACCTGCATGATCCCGAAGCTGGCTGGTTTATTGGTGTTTGCCTGCTGAGCATTCTCGCGGTGGCAATTTACATCTGGAAGGATGGTGCCTATCTGGATCTGGACACCGCGCTTCGTCACTCCGCCTTCAACGTCATCTCCATCGCGACGACAACCGGCTATGCCAGCGTCGATTACGCACTTTGGCCGATCTTTGCTCCGCTCTGGATGCTTTTTCTCTCCAGTTTTGCTACCAGTGCCGGGTCGACCGGCGGCGGCATCAAGATGATGCGCGCCTTGCTGCTCTACAAGCAGGTCTATCGTGAATTGCTGCGTGCCATGCATCCGAGTGCTGTCTACAACGTTCGTATGGGCGGTCAGGTGGCACCACAATCCGTCCTTTTTGCCGTACTGGCCTTCGCTTTCATGTACATGGTCAGTATCGCCGCGTTGACGCTGCTGATGGCATTTACCGGGCTGGATATCATTTCGGCCTTCACCGCCATCGTCGCCAGCGTCAATAACACCGGCCCCGGCCTGGGGGTGGTCGGGCCTTCGACAACCTACGAAATTCTGGAGGACTTCCAGACCTGGATCTGTATTTTCGCCATGTTGCTTGGCCGCCTGGAAATATTCACGCTGCTGGTTGTACTCACCCCCGCCTTCTGGCGTAAGTGACCTGAGCGCCGGAAAGGCGGATAATTCCGCCTTTCCGATTTTCTGGCGGAGTCCCCCGTGAACCGACCCAAGAACGACACCTTCCTGCGCGCCCTGCTCAAAGAGCCGACCGAATACACCCCGCTCTGGCTGATGCGCCAGGCTGGTCGTTACCTGCCGGAATACTGCGAAACACGCAAACGTGCCGGCAATTTCCTGAATCTGTGCAAATCGCCGGCGATGGCCTGCGAAGTGACGCTGCAGCCGCTGGCCCGTTACGACCTCGATGCTGCGATCCTTTTCTCCGACATCCTGACTGTGCCCGACGCCATGGGCCTCGGTCTTTATTTCGAGGAAGGCGAGGGCCCGAAATTCGAGCGTCCGCTACGCGAGGAATGGGCGATCAACGATCTGACCGCACCGGACCCCAACGACCATTTGCGTTATGTAATGGATGCCGTTGCCGAAATCCGCCGCGCTCTTGATAACTCGGTGCCGCTAATCGGCTTCTCCGGCAGCCCCTACACGCTGGCCTGCTACATGATCGAAGGCCAGGGTTCGAGCGATTTTCGTCACATCAAGGGCATGCTCTACAAGCGACCAGATCTGCTGCACCGCATTCTGTCGGTGACCGCCGATTCGGTGACTTCCTACCTGAATGCCCAGATCGATGCCGGCGCCCAGGCCGTGATGATTTTCGATACCTGGGGTGGCTCGCTGTCAGCCGCGGCTTATCAGGAATTCTCGCTGCAATACATGGAACGCATCGTCGCCGGCCTGAAAAAGGAAAAAGACGGGCAGCGCATTCCAAGCATTGTCTTCACCAAGAATGGTGGTCTCTGGCTGGAGAAGATTGCCGCCATCGGGTGCGATGCGGTTGGCCTCGACTGGACAATCGATCTCGGCGAAGCCCGCCGTCGCGTTGGCGACAAGGTCACGCTGCAAGGCAACCTTGATCCGAACGTGCTGTTCTCGACACCGGATGTCATCGCTACAGAAGCGAAGAAGGTGCTCGACAGCTTCGGCCCGGGCAATACCGGCCACGTCTTTAACCTTGGCCACGGCATTTCTCAGTTTACGCCGCCAGACAATGTCACTGCTCTGGTCGAAGCGGTTCATTCACACAGCCGTTTAATGCGTAAGTAAGCACTATCGGCGGGATGCAGGGCTTGACTTATGCACAGAGTTTTGCCTCCCGCCAGAAATTTTTGCTGAAATCTGCTTGACAGTTCGATTATTACCCAAGTGATTGAAAATAAAGTAATTTACGTTTTGCCTGATATTTCAGCAAAGTTAAAAATTCCTTTGCTAGCCGCGACTTAGCAGCGCTATGCAATAGAAACCCACAAAGTTATCCACAGCTTTTGTGGGTAAGTGAAAAATCCCCTTTGCTAACTGGGTTTTTCACCAGATCTCGGAGAAACGACGGCACCCGCCGGCAAATTTATGCCTGTTTTACGCGTTGCCCTCGATTTGCCGCTGCACCGTCTTTTCGATTATGTCGCCGAGGAGGCGTCGACCGCAGACATCGGTCTGCGCATTCGGGTCCCGTTTGGCCGGAGCGAAAAAATCGGTGTCATCGCCGAGGTCGTGGACAGCAGCGAATGGCCGCTAGCGCAATTGAAGCCAGCCGGTGACATCCTCCGCGATGTGCCCCCCTTGCCGGCCGATTTTTTGCGCCTGTGCAATTTTGCCAGTGGCTACTATCAGGCCGCCTTTGGCGAAGTAGTGATGCAGGCGCTGCCGGTCGGCCTGAAGCGGCTTGATCCGCCGAATCGAAGAAATGCGCGCCCCGGGCCGTTGACCGCAGCAATCACCCGCCCGGCGCTGACCGCCGAGCAGGTACTTGCCGTGGCAGCGATTGATCCTGCCGCCGGTTTCTCGGCGCATTTGCTGCATGGCGTCACCGGCAGCGGCAAGACCGAGGTTTATTTGCGCCTGATCGAGCGGGCGCTGGCTGAGGGCAAGCAAGTGCTGCTGCTGGTGCCGGAAATCAACCTGACACCGCAACTGGAAGGCCGGGTTCGGGCGCGTTTTCCCGAAACCGGCGTCGTCTCGCTGCATAGCGAACTGGCCGAAGCAGCCCGCGAGCGCAACTGGCGTGCGGCCTTTGCAGGCGCGGCGAGCATTGTGCTCGGCACCCGGCTGTCGGTCTTCACGCCGATGCCGCGCCTCGGCCTGATTGTGGTCGATGAGGAGCATGATTCCTCCTTCAAGCAGCAGGACGGGATGCGCTACTCGGCGCGCGATGTCGCGGTTTTCCGGGCGCATCAGCTCGGCATTCCCATCCTGCTCGGCTCGGCAACGCCCTCGCTGGAATCCTGGGCAAATGCGCAGAGCAAGCGCTATGCAATGATCACGCTGTGCGAACGGGCCAATCCGGAGGCGACGCTGCCGGTCGTCAAGCTGATCGACACCCGGCGCATGGTGATCAAGGATGGCGTCAGCGAGCCCTTGATGGCGGCGATCAGGCTGCGTCTCGAAAGGGGCGAGCAGAGCCTGATTTTTCTCAACCGGCGCGGTTATGCGCCGGTGCTGTCGTGCACGGCCTGTGGCTGGATCTCGCGCTGTACCCGCTGTGCGGCGAATCTGGTGCTGCATCTGGCGGACCGTCGCCTGCGTTGTCACCATTGCGGTTTCGAAGGGCATGTGCCACGCGCCTGCCCGACCTGCGGCAATCAGGATATTCATCCCTTCGGCCGCGGCACGCAGCGCCTTGAAGGCTGGTTGCAGGAACAGTTTCCGGAGGCGCGTGTTTTGCGCGTCGACCGTGACTCGGTAAAAAGCCGCAAGCAATGGGAGGCCATGCTTGAACGCATTCACGGCGGTGAGGCGGATATTCTGGTCGGCACCCAGATGCTGGCCAAGGGCCACGATTTTCCGAAACTGACGCTGGTCGGCGCGCTGGGTTCCGATTCGGCCTTGTTCGCCGCCGACTGGCGCTCGCCGGAACGGCTCTTTTCCCAGTTGATGCAGGTCGCCGGGCGGGCCGGCCGGGCCGAGCTGAAGGGCGAAGTGCTGATTCAGACGGAATACCCGACGCATCCGTTGTTTGCCGCGCTGGCCGCGCACGATTACCCGGGTTTTGCCGCCAGCATGCTCAAGGAGCGCGAACAGGCGGGTTTCCCGCCTTACGCCTTCCAGGCGATGTTGCGGGCCGAAGCGCCGGAGATGGCCGACGCCATCGCCTTTCTGAAAACGGCGGCGGCCTTGCCGCTGATTCAGGAACATGAAAATGTCTTTATTTACGACCCGGTGCCGATGAAACTGTCCCGGCTGGCCAATCTGGATCGCGGCCAGCTCTTGGTCGAATCCGGCTCCCGGCCCGGCCTGCAAGCCTTTCTGCCGCGCTGGCGGGAGGCCATCGAAGGCATCAAGTCGCCTTCCCGGCTGCGCTGGCATATCGAGGTTGATCCGCTGGAGTTCTGATCGGCACGACCCTTGCAAAGTATCCAGTCCATTACTTGCAAGGAGGCCATCATGAAAATTCAGGAATCGACGGTGCAACTCTCGGCCAGCCACGAAGCGAGTCGCAGCCAGATGCTGGAAGTCACCTCGACACAGAGCTTTCGCGGTGTTTTCAATAAACTGAAGGTCGGGGCAAATGACGAGCAAAGCAATGCGGTTCAGCGGGTCCAGCAACTGCTGCAGTCGCTGATCGAAGCCATTCTGGCGGCAATGGATGGCAAGAAAGGCGAGGCAAACTTTGCCGCCTGCCAACGCCTGCCGAACGACGCGCCGCCGGGCGCCAGCCGGCCGGAAATCAGCTGGCAGCGCAGCAGCAAGGAAACAATTTGCGAGTCGGAAAAGACCACGGTTTGCGGCAATGGTCAGGTCACAACCTCGGACGGCAAAAAAATTGAATTCAACTATTCGCTGGCCATGGCGCGCGATTACGTCAGCGAAAAGACCAGGGAAGAAAGCGGCAGCATCAGGTTAAGCGATCCGCTGATGCTCAGTTTCAATGGCCGGGCCTGCGAACTGAGCAAGGACTGTATGGCCTTCGACCTGAACGCCGATGGCACGCCCGAGCAAATTCCCGGCCTGGGCGCCGGCAGCGGATTCCTCGTATTCGACCGCAACGGCAATGGCAGGGCCGATAACGGCAGCGAGTTGTTTGGCGTCGCCAGCGGTAACGGCTTTGCCGATCTGGCGCAGCTCGATGGCGACAGAAATGGCTGGATCGATGAGGCCGATGCGGCTTTCGGCCAGCTTGCCGTATGGTCTGGCGACAGCTTCAACTCGCTGAAGCAGCAGGGCGTCGGGGCGCTCTACACGGCTGCGGTCGACGCGCCTTTTTCGCTAAAAACCAGCTCGAATGAACTGCTCGGGCAGATTCGGGCGGCCGGCCTTTATCTTTCCGAAGCCGGTGAGGTCGGCCAGATGCAGCAGGTCGACCTCGTTGTTTCAGCGCTGCCGGCCGGGCAGAAACATCCAGCCGAGAGCCAGGAACTGGCCGCCTAGCAGCATGAAGAAGGCGGCGCGGAAGGCGGCGTCGCTGGCCCAGCCATTGGCCTGCAAGGTATCGACCAGACCGCCGATACCCCATTGCAGGCCGAAGGCGCCGGCAAATACCAGCAGGTTAAGGGCCGTATTGGCGCGCCCGGACAGGGCGGGCGGGAAGGATTGGGCGACCAGTGAATAGGAAATATTGGAGAGCGAGAAGCAGATGCCGAGGATCGGCCACAGCAGGTTGCCGGCGAAGGTCGGCAGGCTGCTGATCAAGGCCAGCAGGCTGATCGCCATGATCATCGCGCCGAGATAAACCTTCTCCAGCTTGACGCCGCGGTGCACCAGCTTTGTCGCAAAAAATCCCATGAACAGGAAGCCGGCCAGCATGGCGCCGCTGATCCAGGTCAGGCGGGCGGCAATCGCCGTGCCGTCCATGCCTTCCTGTACTGACATCCAGCGTGAGGCCCACAAGCCCTGCACGGCCATGAAGCCGCCGGTGAACCAGAAGCCCATCGGGGCGTAGCGCCAGAAGTGGCGGCTGGAGAAAATAGTTTTGACGCCGGCCAGTTGTTCGGCAAAGCCGGCACCTTTCTGTTCGGTGGCTTTATCCGGCACCAAAAACCAGAGCAGGCCAGCGACGAGTAGCGTGGTGACGGCAAGACCCAGCGCAATTTCCCGCCAGCTGGCGAAGCCGAGGGCGAGCTCCAGCGGTTTTGAAGCGGCGAGGGCGCCGAGGCCGCCGGAAGCCATGATCCAGCCGGTCAGCGAGGCTTGGCGTTCGGGCGGAAACCATTGCGAAAAGGCTTTGAACGAGGCCATCAAGCAGGCCGAAACGCCGAGGCCGATCAGCGCCCGGCCGGTCGCCAGGCCGCCCAGCGTGTCGGAGAGGGCGAATACCGCCGCGCCGGAGGCCGCCAGTAGCAACAGGCCGGCTTCAACCCGGCGTGGGCCGAAGCGGTCGAGCAACATGCCGAGTGGCAGTTGGGCTGCCCCGAAGGCGAGAAAGTAGGTGCTGGTCAGCAGACCGAGCGCGTTGTCGCCGAGATGGAGTTCGCGCGCCAGGACCGGGCCGATGACGGCGTTGGCTGTGCGGTAGAGATAGGAGAGGAAATAGCCGGCGGCAAACGGCAGAAAAAGCCTGACCCACAGGCCGCGGGTATCGGGACTGCTCATGCTTGTTCCGGCTTCGCGTGGACCGCGGGCGGTCTTGGGGCCTCAAGGTTTTGCCGTAGCCACTGGCAGCGATTCTCAATTTTTTGCTGCCATTGGCCGGCAATGCCGGGCGTCGCGGCCAGCCTTTCCAGCTCGGCCAGGGGCGGGCGGTGGGCTTGCCAGAGCTGCATGGCGGCGGCCAGCGTCATGGCTTCGGCGGCGGATTGATCGAGCCTCAATTCTGCATCAGGGGCAACTTCGCCGGGGGTGATGACCCGCCAGTACCAGCCGGTCAGGCGATGTTCGGCGATAAAGGCAGCCATGCCCTCGACGGCGAAACGCTCGTCGATTTTCCAGCACGGATTGCGGGGCTGGCAAACTTGCAGCCGGGCGCTGCCGAGCCGGTAGATATCGCCAATCCGGACATCGTTCTCGGCGAGATCGGGCGTCGAAATATTCTCGCCGAGGCTGCCGGGAACCAGTTGCGCGGCAGCGCCGGGAAACTGTGCGGCGAGCTGGGCGTAGTGCCGCGCCGGGTAGAGATGGACGGCTTTTTCCGGACCGCCGTGGACACGTCGATCGGCCTGCTGGTCGCCGATGAAGCCTTCCGGGCCAATTTCAACGTGGTTTGTCACCGGCTGTTTGTAGATGCCGGTCGGCCGGCCGGATTCAGGAAGTGGGCGAATGCCGCCGATGAAGAGGGAAATTTTTGCCATGATGGCCGGATTTTGCCATCAATTCCACAACCACGCAGCGCCGCGCACCCCCGAGGAATCCCCATGTTGCGGCGGCAGGAACCGGGTGTTGAAAACGTCGGAAAAAACGTGTTGACCGCAGTATGCGGGCAGATTTTGGTAGAGCCGGGCCATTTTCGACAGGCCGCCGCCCAGGACGACGACCTGCGGGTCGAGAATGTTGATGACGCTGGCCAGGGCCCGGCCAAGGCGGTTCTCGTAGCGCTGCAGGGTGGCTTCGCAAGCAGAATCGCCGGTGCTGGCGCGGCGATTGATTTCTTCGGCGGGCAGGTTCTGGCCGGTGTGGCGGCAATGGTCGGCGGCCAGAGCCGGGCCGGAGAGGTAGGTTTCGACGCAGCCCAGACGCCCGCAATAGCAGGCCGGCAGCGGCAGATCCTCGTTGTTGAGGCCGGGCAGCGGATTGTGCCCCCACTCGCCGGCGATGGCATTGGCCCCGGTCAATACCTGCTGCTTGATGACGATACCGCCACCGACGCCGGTGCCGAGAATGACCCCGAAGACGATTTCGGCATCCCGGCCGCTGCCGTCGACGGCTTCGGACAGGGCAAAACAGTTGGCGTCGTTGGCCAGCCGGACCTGCCGCTGGAGCAGGGCTTGCAAGTCGCGGCGCAGCGGCTGGCCAATCAGGCAGGTTGAGTTGGCGTTCTTGATCCGGCCGCTGGCCAGCGATTCGGCGCCGGGAATGCCGATGCCGAGGGTGCCGCGCTGGCCCAATTCGTTCTCGGTATTTTCAACCAGCTCGGCGACGGCGCTCAGCGTTGCCCGGTAATCGCCCTGCGGGGTGGCAATCCGCTGACGCAGCAATTCGTGGCCGTCGTCGGCGAGTGCGATGATCTCGATTTTCGTGCCGCCGAGGTCAATACCGAGACGCAAGCTCAGACCCGGACGCCGATGGCCTTGACGTTGCCGTGGGTGGTGGTCATGGTGCGCAGCACGCTTGCGCCGGCGTCGAGGAGCAGCATGAACAGGTTGCGCTCGGAATAGAGGCAGACTTCACTGTGAATGTTATATTTTTTGGTCAGTGCCGGGGAGAGCCTGGCAAAGCGCTGCTCGACCGGTTTATCGCCATCGGCATACGCATCGCCGAGTTCTGAATGCAGGCCGAGGATGGAAACGTACAGGCGGCCACCAATTTTCAGATTGAGCAACAATTGACGGACGATTTGACGCGCCTGCTCGTAGGGCATCACGCTCAAGCCCCGCCGCACGACGATGATATCGAAGGGGTCGCCCGGCGGGCTTTCAGGAAAATTGGTCAATTCACCTTCGAGGTAGGCGATATTGTCTTGCTGGCCACTGGCGAGAATGCGGCCTTCGATTTCACCTTTTTGCGTGGCATTGTCGGCAACGACTACGCTAGCGCCAAGGCGGGCGAATTTCACCGCCAGTTCGCAGTGTCCGGCCGGAACGATCAGCACGGAAACGCGTTGATCGAAACGTTGGCGCTTGACGCATTCCTCCAGTGCCAGACGCTCGGTTTCGTCGCTTCCCGTCTCGAAGAAATTGGCGTTAGTATCGTTGCTCATGATTTGTCCCGTTTGCGAACCATTCTGCATGAAGGCAGGGCGCTCTGACAAACTAAAAAATGCCAATTGGAGGAAAAATGATGCTGGTGCGATTTGATTCTAGCGAGACCGGTGAACTACTGATGTTTGCTACTGTCGCCAAAACCCTGCTGCAGGCGATGGGCAAGGCAACAACGGCGCGCGGTACTTTTACCCAGGCAGAAATGGCCGGAGCGGCGGCGGCTTTGCGCCTGGCGGTGAAGGGTGAAGAAGTGCCGCCCCCGGATGACGACGATGGGGAAGACGAAGGCGTCCGGAAAAAGGAGCCGGTGGTGGCGCTTGGCCAGCGCGCCTGGCCACTGATCGACATGCTGGAGCGGACGAGTCGTGGCGGCCCGAAGGCCAATATCGTCTGGGAAGCGGCCAGCGATTTTTAGCCGGCAAGGTTTTGCTGCCGGCTGATCGGATTCAGAAAAGCTCGATGTCGTCGGGTCTTTCGTTCATCTCGGCCATGAATTTATCGACCGCCTCCTGAACCGGCATGCCCTGCATGACGGCGTCGAACATGGCAATTTCTTCGCGGGTGGTGTACTTGACCTTGATTTTCTGCTGTAGCTGCACCCATTCGCCGGGATTGAACAGCCGTTGGGTGTTGGCCACCAGATCGCTTAAATCGCCCAGGCTGATGCCGACGTGAGACAGGCGCTGGACCAGTTTGTCATAGAACTGGAAGGCGATGATGGCCTGATGCACCATGCTCGAAACGTGTTCGGAAACGCCGCTCAGGTTCTGTTTGGCGGCACCGACTTCGCCTTCATCGGGCAGGGTTTGCACCGTGTCGGAAATCAGGCGCATATAGCCGGCCATCGTGGTGAAGGAGTTGGTCAGCACCTCGACCGACGAGTTGCTGTCCTTCATTGCCGCTTCGATCTGCACCGCTGCCAGTTCGAGCATGAGCACGGTTTCGCGGACCTGGCTCCAGTTGAGGTCGGGCTGATGGGCGCTGGTGCCGCGCGGTAGTTTTGTCACGTCGTTCATGATTGTTGTCCGTTGTGCCGGTGGGAACGTAGTCGATGCCGGCTGAATTGTTGCGGAATGGTCGGTGGGCGATCAGGGCCGGGGTTTGGCATCGGCCTTTTTGCGCCATTGTTCGACTTTGACTGGTGTCGGTTCCCCAAATTTCCCACCGCCGGCATTGGCCATGAAGACCACGGCACGGGCGACTTCGAGGTCGCTCAAGGCCGGGTTGCCGCCCTTTGCCGGCATCTGTCGAATACCGCTGAGTGCCGCCGGAACCAGGTCGTCCAGCCCTTCGCGGACCAGTTTTTTCCAGCGGCCGGGGTCAGCCAGCTTGGGCGCATTGTGTTTGCCGGTGCTGTGGCATTCGCGACAGGTCAGATCGTAGACTTCGGCGCCAGTCATTTCCTGCGCACTGGCAGGCAAAGTGAAAGCAGCAAGCATGAGGAGGAGGGGACGCATGGCGGTCTCGAGGTCACAAGAGGCGCATATCTTAAATTGGCGGGATAATTCGTGCATGGCTTTCCTGCGCATCCTGATTTTTGCCCTGTTTTTGCCGTCGACCGTAGCATTTGCCGCTCCACCGCTGGTTGCCGTCGATGTCGGGCATGGTCTGAAGGATGGCGGGGCGATCAGCGCTCGTTGGCGTAACGAGTTCGAGTTCAACCGGGTATTTGCCGGGGTGCTGGCCGGGGCACTGCGCCAGCACGATCTCGGCGTGCACGAGATCAATTTTGCCGGCGATATTGCCAGTCTGGCCGAGCGACCGGCCCAGGCGGCGGGCAGCGATTTCTTCATCGCCATTCATCACGACTCGATCAGTGAGTCGTATCTGCATTTCTGGGATTGGGACGGCAGCGAGGCGAGCTATACCGAGGTCAAGCGCGGCTTCGGTATCTTCGTTTCGGCGCAGAACCCCGATCTCGCAACCAGCTTGCGTTGCGCTTCCAGCATCGGCGCCATGCTGCGCCGGGCCGGCTTTGCGCCGTCACCCTGGCATGGCCGCCGACATCTGGCGGCGGATGCGGAAAATGGCGTCTGGTATTACGACAATCTGCTGGTGCTTTATCGAACCACTTTGCCGGCGGTGTTATTCGAGGCCGGAGTGATCAAACACCGCGAGGAAGAGCTGGAATTGCTCGATCCCCAGCGTCAGGCGCGGATGGCCGATGCGCTGGCCACCGGCATCGCCGCCTGCCTGTTCGTTACAGGAAAATCGGCTCGGGAGTGAGCTCGATCCCGAAGCGCGCCTTGACGTCGGCCTGCACCGCCGCCATCGTGCGCCGAACGTCGGCTCCCGTTGCGCCGCCGTGATTGACCAGCACCAGCGCCTGCTTTTCGTACATGCCGACCGGGCCGAGGCTTTTGCCTTTCCAGCCGGCTTGCTCGATCAGCCAGCCAGCCGCCAGCTTGACCCGGCCATCCTGCTGCGGGTAGCGCGGCAGCGTGGGGTAATCGGCGCCCAGCTGGTCGGCCAGGCTGCGGTCGACCAGCGGATTATGGAAAAAGCTGCCGGCGTTGGGGGTGATGGCCGGATCAGGCAGCTTGCGCTGGCGCACGGCAATGATGGCCCGCGCGATATCCTGTGGTGTCGGTTCGGTGATCGATTGGGCAGCCAGTTCCTGCGCCACATCGGCATAACGGCGGTTGGCGACCCAGGCTTTCGGTAGCCGGAAAACCACCGAGGTAATCGCCATTCGTCCGCTCAAATGCCAGCCTTCCTGCTTGAACAGGCTGTCGCGGTAGGCAAAGCGGCAAGTGCTGCGGTCAACGGTGAAAAATGTTCGTTTTTCAAAGTCCCAGGCGGTTAATGAATGGAAGCATTCCGCCACTTCCAGGCCGTAGGCGCCGATATTCTGGATCGGTGCAGCGCCGACTGTGCCGGGAATCAGGCTGAGATTTTCCAGGCCGGGCCAGCCTTGCTGCAAGGTCCACTGCACGAAGTCATGCCAGTTTTCACCAGCCCCGGCTTCGATGAACCAGGCATCGGCATCTTCCCTGAGCAGGCGTTTGCCGGGGATGGCCATGTGGAGGATCAGGCCGGCGAAATCCTGAGTCAGGACGAGGTTGCTGCCGCCGCCGAGGATGAAGCGTTTGCTTGCCGGCAGGTCGGCTGCAGTCAACTGATCCTGCGAGGTGATTTTTTGGTAGCGCGCCGCCTTGCCGGGGAGGGCCAGGGTGTTGAAGGGGCTTAGATCAATGTTTTGTTCTGAATGCATAGCAGGGATTTTCGTTGATTTTTTGGAGAGAGGGCATTCCCCCTTGAGAAAAACCCGGGTGGAGGGTGGGACGTCTTTGTTCCCAACGCATCTCAGCCTTTAGTGGTGGTGTGGCTAACTACTTTGATGTAGCGCAAATAGTATGACATTAGTGCTGGCGTACTATGCGCTCCCGCGCCACAGTCCCAGCCATAAAAAGTCAGAATGAAAATTAACTTGCCGGTCACTCAAGTGGAAGTTCCCTTTCCGAAGGGGAGCTACATCGTTTCGCGGACTGACCTCAAAGGGATGACGACTTACGCCAACGACACGTTTGTCCAGGTCAGCGGCTTTACCCGGGATGAATTGATTGGCAGGAATCACAACGTGGTTCGCCATCCGGACATGCTCCCCGGTGCATTCGGTTGGCTGTGGGAAACGATCAAGGAAGGCCGTCCGTGGCGCGGTATCGTTAAGAACCGCTGCAAAAACGGCGATTTTTACTGGGTGGATGCGCTCGTTGTTCCGGTTTTCAAGAATGGCCAGACGGTCGGTTATATGTCGGTGCGTACCGAGCCGACGCGACAACAGATTACCGAGGCCGAGGCTTTGTATAGCCAGTTAAAGGCCGGTAAGGCGAAGATTCCCCAGCCTTCGGCCTGGATGCGCATTTCTCTCAAGACAAAACTGACCGGATTTGTGTTGTGGTTGATTGCGGCGCAACTGCTTGCCGCCCTGGCGCCGGTGTTCGGGTCAGCGCTGGGGATTTCGGCCAGTGCACTGGATTTGACGCTGAAGTTACTCAGTGTCTCCAGCCTGGTTGCCGGCGTCTGGTTGCTTGTCATCCAGAACAAAATGATGGGTATTATTCAGCGCATCATCAGCCGTCTCGACAATATTGCGCAGGGTGATCTGACTGATCCGATTCCCTTGCATCGCGTTGATGAACTCGGCCGGCTCAACGACTCGCTGGTCACCATGCAGACCCACCTCAAGGCCATGCTGGCGGAAATTGCCGAGGCGGCGGATGAGGTTGGCATGAATGCCGATGTGTTGAGCGAGGAAATGGACCAGACGCGTCAGGTCACCAATCGCCAATCCGACGCGGCCAGCAACATTGCTGCCGCCGTTGAACAACTGGTTGCTTCGGTCAATGAAATTGCCAGTAGTGCGCAGCAGGCATCGCAAGCCGTCGGGGCATCGCATGACTTGTTGAGCGAAGCCTCGCAGCGCATGAACGAAAGCCAGGATGCGTCGAAAAATGTGGTGGCGACAGTGCATGGCGCCGGCGAAACCATGGCCGAACTGTTCAAGTCAATTTCCGCGATCGACCGCGTCAGCCAGGTGATTCGCGGCATTGCTGACCAGACCAACCTACTCGCACTGAACGCAGCTATCGAGGCGGCGCGCGCCGGTGAGGCCGGTCGTGGCTTTGCTGTGGTGGCCGATGAAGTGAGGAAGCTGGCTGAAAATTCCAGCAAGCAGACTTCGGAAATTACCGCCAGCGTTCAGGAAATCCAGCACATCACGCAGATTGCCGTGCGTACCATGGAAGCCGCCGGCAACCACGTGGCCGGCGCCGATACTGCAGTCACCGCGGCTCGTTCGGGACTTGATGCCGTTGCCCATCACGGCGAGGAAGTGGCATCGATTTCCCGGCAGATTGCCGATGGAACCCACCAGCAATCCGCTGCAGGCAATGAAATCGCGACTCAGGTTGAAGGTATTGTCAGCGGTATTGAGCAGACATCGAGTTCGATTGCGGAAGTGACTGAAAAGACGGTGCAGATGAAGGAAACTTCGTCTCGGTTGCGTGAGCTGATTGCCTACTTCAAGTTTTTCCGCTAACGGGCTTTAGTCCGTCGCTGTCGCCTTTTTTACGGGTGGTTTTCTTCCTCCCTTTTATGTCCTGCAGGTACTGTATCCCTGGGGGCAAGGGGAGGGTTGGGATGGGGGGCTCTTCTTGTTTGACCGTGGTTTCCGCCCGCAAGGCGGAAACCCAAGTCAATCAAAGCAGAACTTCCAGATCAAACAAACCGTCGTGCGAAAACCAGGAAAATGCGGTCATTCCCGCCTGCGTGGGAGTGACCGGGTTACAGCAGCGGCGCCAGCCAATACTCCGCATCCTTCAAGGCCATGCCTTTGCGGCCAGACCAATCCTCCAGCTGATCGCGGCCGATTTTCGGAATCGCAAAATACGCCGCGCCCGGATGCCCGATGTAGAAGCCGGACACCGCTGCCGCCGGCATCATGGCGCAGGATTCGGTGAGTTGCATGCCGGCATTGGCCGGGGCGTCGAGTAAGGCGAACAGCTCGCGTTTGGCGGTGTGGTCCGGGCAGGCCGGGTAGCCGGGGGCGGGGCGGATGCCGGTGTATTTTTCGGCAATCAGCGCATCGTTGCTCAAGGCCTCATCGCTGGCGTAGCCCCAGTATTTCTGCCTGACCTGCAAGTGCAGCCATTCGGCGGCGGCTTCGGCGAGGCGGTCGGCCAGCGACTTGAGCATGATTGCCGAATAGTCGTCGTGGGTCGCTTCGAACTCGGCAACGCGACCTTCGATGCCGAGGCCGGCCGTCACCGCGAAGGCGCCGACATAATCACGTTGGCCGACGAAGTCGGCCAGTGCCAGGTTGAAACGGCCTTTCGGCTGCTTGTGTTGCTGCCTCAGGCCGACCCAGCGGGTCAGTTCGCTGGTCCGTGACTCATCGCTGTAGATGATGATGTCTTCATCGACGCCGCTGGCCGGGTAGAGGCCGAAGACGGCTCTTGCGGTCAACCAGTTTTCCTCGATGATTTTGGCCAGCATCTCCTTGGCGTCGGCGAACAATTGGCGGGCGGTTTCGCCAACGATTTCGTTGTCGAGAATGGCCGGGTAGCGGCCGGCCAGATCCCAGCTCTGGAAGAAGGGTGACCAGTCGATGAGCAGGGCAAGGTCAGCCAGATCGAGGTCGATGGCGTGCAGACCAATCTGTTTGGGAACAGTGGGCGCAAATGGCTCGTTCCACGTGAAACGGTTGGCGCGGGCTTCGTCCAGCGTCACCAGCGTGGCGCCCTTGCGGCCGGCGTGTTCGGCGCGCACGGTTTCGTATTCGGCGGCAATTTCGCCAATGAAGGCAGCGCGGTTGTCGGCTGAAAGCAGCTTGGTGGCGACGCCGACAGCGCGCGAGGCATCCGGCACGTAAACCACGGCGCCTTCGGTGTTGGGGGCGATCTTGATCGCGGTGTGGGCGCGGCTGGTCGTCGCGCCACCGATCAGCAGCGGTTGCGTCATGCCCAGGCGCTGCATTTCGCTGGCGACATGGGCCATTTCCTCGAGCGACGGGGTGATCAGGCCGGACAGGCCGATGATGTCGACCTTGTGCTCGACAGCGGCCTTCAGGATGTTGTCGCAGGAAACCATGACGCCGAGGTCAATGATGTCGTAGCCGTTGCAACCGAGCACGACGCCGACGATGTTCTTGCCGATGTCGTGCACGTCGCCCTTGACCGTTGCCATCAGGATCTTGCCCTTGCTGCCCAGCCCGGTGCGGGTTTTTTCCGCTTCGATGTAGGGCAGCAGATGAGCCACGGCCTGTTTCATCACTCGCGCCGACTTGACCACCTGCGGCAGGAACATCTTGCCGGCGCCGAAGAGGTCGCCGAC
>CAYWNX010000004.1:0-12469 GCA_964459735.1 uncultured Dechloromonas sp.
GCCAGCACCTGCGACAGGTGGTCGCGCCGGTAGAGTTGGCGAAACAGTGAAAGCTCGAGCACCAGGCCGAGCACCGCCGCCCCGGCGACGCCGGCGCCCAGCCCGATCCAGAATGAATCGGCGGCCTGCGCCGCAGCGGCAACCAGGTAGGCACCGACCATGTAGAGCGAACCGTGCGCCAGATTGATGCAGTCCATGATGCCGAAAACCAGCGTCAGACCGGCGGCAAGCAGGAAAAGCATCAGGCCAAACTGCAGGCCGTTGAGGAATTGTTCGAGGATGAGTTGGGTCATGAGCAAAACGACTAAGCGTCGATACCCGTCATTCCCGCGCAGGCGGGAATCCAGCCCTTCCCGGACCATGGATTCCCGCCTGCGCGGGAATGACGGTGAGGGGAAGCAAGGGTCATCGACAAATTTCCGGCCACAAGTCCTGCCAGTTTGGGTTCTGTTTTTCGATCAATCCGATTTTCCAGGCCCTGTTCCATTTCTTCATCTGTTTCTCGCGCTGGATCGCGTTAGTCATATCTTCGTATTGCTCAAAATAAACCAGCGTATGGCACCCGTACTGGCGGGTGAAGCCTTCGACGAGATCGCTTTTGTGCTCCCAAATCCGTTTAATCAGGTCACTGGTGACGCCGATATACAAGGTACCGTTCGGCTGGCTACTCAGGATGTAGAGGGCTGGGTGTTTTTCCATTGGTCTCAGGCCTCATGGATTCCCGCCTGCGCGGGAATGACGTGGTTTTAAGGTTGGAACGCAAAAACCCGTTGGAGCTTCTTTCGTCATTCCCGCGCAGGCGGGAATCCAGTCGTTCAATCACTTCATCTTGCACTGCGCCACATAGGCATCAGCGTGATTGGTGAAAATACTGCCCATCATCTTGTTGGTCACCCGGCCGCTGGCGTCCTTGCCGATCACCCGCAGATAGTAGTTCTGCACCGGATAGTGGTTGCTGTTGAACTTGAAGTCGCCGCGCACCGACTTGAAACGCTTGGCTTCGAGCGCCTTCTGCAGCGCCGCCTTGTCCTCGACCTTGCCTTTGACATCGCGCACGGCACCATCCATCAGCATTGCCGCGTCATAGCCCTGCGAGGCGTAGAGTGAGGGCAGGCGGCCATATTCCTTCTGGAAGTCGACGACGAAACGCTTGTTCTCGGCGTTATCCATGTCGTGCGCCCAGTGCGACGAGTTGAACATGCCCATCATCGGCGCGCCGACCGCCTTGATCACATCCTCGTCGGCCGAAAAGCCGGGCGCGAACAGTTGCGTGTCACGCGACAGGCCGGCCGAGACGAACTGTTTGACGAAATTGATCCCCATGCCGCCGGGCAGGAAGAAGAAGACGGCATCCGGTTTCTGGGAACGGATCTGGGCCAGTTCAGCAGCGTAATCGAGCTGGCCAAGCTTGGTGTACACCTCTTCGGCAACATGGCCTTTATAGAAACGTTTGAAGCCGGAGACGGCATCCTTGCCGCCCGGATAGTTCGGGGTGACGATCACGACGTTCTTGAAACCCTTGTCCTGCACGGTCTTGCCGACGGCTTCATGGAGGTTGTCGTTCTGCCAGGCGACGTTGAAGAAGAAGGGATTGCACTGCTCGCCGGCATATTGCGACGGCCCGGCATTGGCCGAAATGTAGAAGGTCTTGTTCTCGAAGACGCCCGGGCCGACGGCGAGCATGATGTTGGAGAAGACGATGCCGGTCATGAAATCGACCTTGTCCCGCTTCAGGAATTTGTCGGTCGCCTGCTTGGCGGTATCCGGACTCTGCTGGTCGTCGGCGATCAGAACTTCGGCCGGCAGACCGCCCAGCTTGCCGTTCAGCGTCTTTATCGCCAGATTGAAGCCGTCGCGGATATCGACGCCAAGGCCGGCGCCGGGGCCGGAAAGCGTCGAGACCAGACCAACCTTGATCCTGTCGGCAGCGTGAACGGAGCCGGCCAGCATCAGGGCGGCGGCAAGGGCAGTCAGGCGAAGCGACATCGAAATCTCCGGGGCCGGGCGAAAGGCGGAATTTTAGCGCAGGAACAAGCAGATAGCGGCACGATCAAAGCTGCTATTTCGGGTATATTGCCGCCCCATGATGAAGCCTGCTGTCGTTCTCCTCTCCGGTGGACTCGATTCCGCCACTTGCCTCGCCATTGCCCGCAGCCAAGGCTTTGCCTGCTACTGCCTGTCGTTCAATTACGGTCAGCGCCACCTCGCCGAGCTGGAAGCGGCCGAGCGGGTGGCACTGGCGCTGGGCGCCACCGAGCACCGCATTCTCAATCTCGGCCTCGCCCAGTTCGGTGGTTCGGCCTTGACGGACACCAACATCGACGTGCCGATCGCCGGCGTCCAGCCCGGCATCCCGGTCACCTACGTGCCGGCCCGCAATACCATCATGCTGTCGCTGGCGCTGGCCTGGGCCGAAGTACTGGGCAGTCGCGACATCTTTGTCGGGGTCAATGCGGTCGACTACTCCGGCTACCCGGATTGCCGGCCGGAATACATCGCCGCCTTCGAGAAAATGGCCAATCTGGCGACCAAGGCCGGGGTCGAAGGCGTCAAGCTCTCCATCCACGCCCCGCTGATCGACCTGTCGAAGACCGAAATCATCCGCACCGGCAGCGCCCTCGGCGTCGATTACGGGCTGACCGTCTCCTGCTACCAGGCCGACGCCGAAGGCCGGGCCTGCGGCGAATGCGACTCCTGCCGCCTGCGCGCCGAAGGCTTTGCCGCCGCCGGCCTGACCGATCCCACCCCTTACGCCAGCTGATGGCGGCAGCGGCCGTTTCGCCCAATACCATTCTCTGGCTGGCTTTCGCGGTCGCTTTCGTCTTCGGTGCCATCGGCCAGAAGACCCATTTTTGCACCATGGGCGCGGTGGCCGACATCGTCAATATGGGCGACTGGAACCGCATGCGTATGTGGCTGCTCGCCATCGGCGTCGCCATTCTCGGTTCGGCCGTCCTGCATGCGACGGGACAGATCGACCTCGGCAAATCGATCTACCGGACGCCGACCTTTACCTGGCTGTCCTACCTGGTCGGCGGCTCAACTTTCGGCATCGGCATGGTGCTCGCCTCCGGTTGTGGCGCCAAAACGTTGATCCGGATTGGCGGCGGCAGTCTGAAATCGGTAGTTGTCTTCCTCGTTCTCGGCCTCGTCGCCTACATGAGCCTGCGCGGCATTCTTGGCGTCTTCCGCGTCAACTTTCTGGAAAAGGCCGCGCTGACCTTCCCCGGCGGGCAGGATATTCCGACGCTGCTGAGCGCTGCCGGGATGGCCCCGAAAGCGGCATTCACGCTGGCGGTTTTGGCCATCGGCGGCGGGTTGACCGCATTCTGCCTGCTCAAACGTGACTTCCGGAGCTTCGACAACCTGCTCGGGGGTCTGGGCATCGGCCTGGCTGTCGTTGCTGCCTGGTATGTCAGCGGCCACCTCGGCTATCTGGCCGAACATCCGGACACCCTGGAAGAAGCCTTCCTCACCACCAGCAGCGGCCGCATGGAATCGCTGACTTTCGTTGCTCCGCCGGCCTTCACGTTCGAACTGCTGATGTTGTGGTCGGACACCAGCCGCAAGCTGAGCTTCGGCATCGCCACGGTGTTTGGCGTCATCGCCGGTGCCGCTGCCTGGGCATTACTGACCCGGACGTTCCGCTGGGAAGGATTTACCGGCCTCGAAGACACCGTCAGCCACCTGCTCGGCGCCGCCCTGATGGGCTTCGGTGGCGTTGTCGCCATGGGCTGTACGATCGGGCAGGGGATCAGCGGCTTTTCCACCCTGGCCCTTGGTTCGATTCTTACCTTCCTGGCTATCGTCGCCGGTGCCGCTGCAACACTCAAATTTCAATACTGGCGCCTGTTGCGCGCAGCCTAGTTGCCGAGCGCATTTGGCCTGAGCGAAAAATCCGCCGCTCACCTGAATTCAAAGTGACAAGCGTTTGGAAAATATGGGCTTTCGGCTAAAATCCGGCCCCATGAATTCCCTCGACCTGATACGCGAATTTCTCAAAGACCATCTCGGTCTCGACCCGGAAAAAGTCTCTGCCGAGGCAGCGCTGGCCGACATTGGCGTCGACTCCCTGATGATGCTCGAACTGATGTTCGAATTTGAAGACCGTTGCGGTATCACCCTCTCCAACGACCTGAAAAGCCCCAAAACGGTCGGCGAAATGGTCGCGTTGATGGACCGGCTACGCAGCGAAAAAAGCTGACGCATGACTCAGCGGCGGGTAGCGATTACCGGGCTGGGCATCATCAGCCCTTACGGCGGCGATCTGCCGGACTTCGTTGCACGCCTGCTGGCCGGCGAATCGGCGGTGCGCTTTCTCCAGACCGATGACCTTCCCCGCCCACTGGCCATTCCTTTTGTCAGTTGCCACGCCTTCAATGCCGATGAAGCGCTCGGCCGGCCGCTGGCCGGGATGATGGATCGCTTCGCCCAACTCGGTACCGCCGCCGCCTTCAACGCCTGGGCCGATGCCGGCCTGAGCCGCGGCGAACCGGCCAAGGAAGAAAGCGAAAACCGCGATGACTGGGGCGTCGCCTGGGGCACCGCGCTGGGCGGCACGCTGGCTTACGAAAAGGGCTACCGGGAGCTCTGGCAAAAAGGTCGCGAACGCGTTTCGCCGCTCTCCGTCATCCTCGGCATGAACAATGCGGCCAATGCCCACATCTCCATCCAGCTCGGCCTTGGCGGTGTCAGCATGAGCTACACCGTGGCCTGTGCTTCGTCGGCCATCGCCATCGGCGAAGCCTTCCGCCGCGTGCGCAGTGGCGAGGCCACCGTGATGTTGACCGGTGGTTCGGATGCGCCACAGGCCTACGGCGTCGCCCGTGCCTGGGAGGCTTTGCGGGTGATGGCCAGCGGCGATGAAAATACTTCGCCGCAAGCCTGCCGGCCCTTCAGCGCCGACCGTACCGGCCTCGTGCTGGGCGAGGGCGGGGCGGCGCTGGTGCTGGAAGACTGGGCGCATGCCGTCGCCCGGGGCGCCAGAATTCATGGCGAAATGGTCGGTTACGGCACCAGTTGCGACCACAGCCATCTGGTGCGTCCGGAAGCTGCCGGTCAGGTGCGGGCACTCAATGCCGCGCTGGCCGATGCCGGTCTGGCTCCTGAACAGATCGATTACATCAACACTCACGGCACAGCGACGGCCGAAGGCGACCCGGTCGAAGTGGCGGCCCTGAAAGCCGTTTTCGGCCAACACGCTGCCCGCCTGCCGGTAAGTGCCAGCAAATCGATGCACGGCCACCAGCTCGGCGCAGCCGGCGCCATCGAAGCCATCATCACCGTACTGGCGCTGCGCGATCAGGCCATGCCACCCACCGCCCACCTGCAGACGCTCGATCCGGCCTGCGCCGGGGTCGATCACGTCACCACCGGCCGGCGCCACCAGCCGCTGCGGGCGGCACTGTCGAATTCCTTTGCCTTTGGCGGCAGCAACGCGGTACTCGCGTTTCGTGCCCCGGCCTAACTGATCCACGGAAGCACTGCCATGTCACAAGAAATCGCCCCGGAAACTGTCGAAGCCCTGTTGCCGGAGGTCGCCGAGCTGATTGTTGACGCGCTGAATCTGGACATGGCCGCGAGCGAAATCGAACCTGACGCAGCGCTGTTTGGCGACGGTCTGGGCCTCGACTCGATCGATGTGCTGGAAATCGCCCTGGTCATTTCCAAGCGCTACGGCTTCCAGTTGCGCTCGGACAATCAGGACAACCTGCGTATTTTCTCCTCGCTGCGTGCGCTGGCCGCCCATATCGCCAGCCAGCGCAGCAAATGAGCCTCACTCCGGCCAGGCTGCTGCGTGGCCTGGCTTTGCTCTGCATCCTCGTCGCCTGGGCCTTTCTGGCCCATCACGGCAGCACCGCCGAAAGCCATCCCGATTTTTCCGCCGCGTTGGCCACGGCGCCGCTGGTAGCGATTGTCGTCATGCTGCTCTGGCGCGTCGGCAACCCCTTGTGGATGGCGCTGGGCGGATTCGGCATGCTCGGCCTGCTCGCCTGGACCTGGCCGCAACTGCGGGAAAATGTGGCGCTGCTTTATTACGTCCAGCACATCGGCACCAATCTGGCGCTTGGCACACTGTTCGGCCGCACTTTGCTCGGTGATCGTCAGGCGCTGGTCACCCAGTTTGCCCTGATGGCGCACCATGGCGTGATTTCCGCGGCCCAAGCCCGCTACACCCGACAGGTGACGATGGCCTGGACGGCCTTCTTTTTTAGCACCGTTGCCGTGTCGACCGTGCTCTTCTGGTTGCCGCTGCCCAACGCCTGGTCGATCTTCGCCAATCTGCTGACCATGCCGCTGATCGGCCTGATGTTCATCGTCGAGCATATTTGCCGCCACCGCCTGCTGCCGCCGGAAGATCGCTCGAGCATCGCCGACACCATCCGCGGTTACCGGACGGCCATGCAGCAGTCCAGCGCCCCGCTGGCCAAATCACCGTGAACAGCGTGCCGCTGCTCGGGCACGCCAGCCTCGACGACATTTTTGCCTGGCGACCGGGTGGCCCGGTCCGCGTCCGCGACTTTCTCGCCGAGGTGGAAGCGCTGGCCGCCCAACTGCCGACCGGCCAGCACCTGCTCAACGTCTGTCAAGACCGCTACCGCTTCACGGTCGGCTTTGCCGCCGGCCTGATCAGCGGCAAGACCAGCCTGCAACCGGCCTCGCAGTCGGCCGAAACGCTGCGCCAGATCCAGCGCAGCTGCCCGGACGTTTTTTGTCTCTGTGATGACGATTTCGAGACGCTGGACCTGCCGCGCCTCGATTTTCCGGTCATTGCTCCGGTCAACGCCGAAAAAGTGACAAAAATCCCGCTCGTTCCGGCCGGGCAGATCGCCGCCTGCCTGTTCACCTCAGGCTCCACCGGCCTGCCGGCGCCACACGGCAAAACCTGGGGCCGGCTGGTCAAAAATGGCCGGGCCGAAGCAAGTCGCCTCGGCCTGCTGGCGCAGTCGCACAGCGTCGTCGGCACGGTGCCGGCCCAGCACAGTTACGGCTTCGAATCGACCGTGCTGCTCGCGCTGCACGGCAATTCACCATTCTGGTCCGGCCGGCCGTTCTATCCGCAGGATATCGTCGGCGCACTGAACGCCGTACCGCCACCGCGCCTGCTGGTGACGACGCCGTTTCATCTCGCCGCCTTGCTCGAGGCCGGCCTTGAGCTGCCGGCGGTCGATCTGCTGCTTTCCGCCACGGCACCACTTTCCGGCGAGCTGGCGAGCAAAGCCGAACGCCGCTGCCAAGCGCCCCTGTATGAAATCTACGGTTCCACCGAAAGCGGCCAACTGGCCAGCCGCCGCACCACGGCCGGCCCGAGCTGGGAGTTGCTGGCCGATGTCGGGCTGGATCAGGCCGACGAGCTGACCACCGCTTTCGGCGGCCACGTCGAGGGCAGGGTGGCGCTGTCCGACATCATCGAAATCCTCGACGACCGCCATTTCCTGCTCCACGGCCGCCACGCCGATGTCGTCAATATCGCCGGCAAGCGCACCTCGCTGGCCTACCTGAACCACCAGATCGCCGCCATTCCCGGCATCGTCGATGCCGCCTTTTTCCTGCCCGACGAAGAAGACATCGACGGCGTCACCCGGCTGGCCGCTTTTGTCGTCGCCCCCGGCCTGAGCAACCGGCAACTGATCGCCGCGCTGCGCCTGCGGGTCGACCCGATTTTCCTGCCCCGGCCGCTGGTCCTGCTCGACAAGCTGCCGCGCAACAGCACCGGCAAACTGCCGCGGACCCAGTTGCAGGCGCTGTACGCCGCGACGCTCAAGCATGCCGGCCGCTGAATACCACTGGCCGGTGCCGGCCGATCATCCCGCCTTGGCCGGCCATTTTCCCGGCCGGCCGATCATGCCCGGCGTCGTGCTGCTCGACCGCGCCATTCTGTTTGCCGAGGAACTGCTCGGCCGCCCGGTGGGCCACTGGCAGATCGGAAATGCCAAGTTTTTCAGCCCGGTCGGGCCGGGTGAGTTGCTTGGCTTCCGTCTGGAAATCAAGCCGAGCGGCGCGATCGCCTTCACGATCCGGGCTGCCGAGCGTCAGGTCGCTTCGGGCAGCCTGACGCCGCCCGCGCCATGAAGCAGAGCAGCGAAGCAAAGCCGGCGAGCGCCGACTGGCTGCAGCAGCAGGAAAAAAGCAATCTCGCCATTCTCAAGCTGATGGTCTGGATTTCGCTGACCTTCGGCCGCCGCATCGGCCGCCTCGTGCTTTACGGCATCGCCGCCTACTACGTGCTGTTCGCGCCGAAAGCCCGCCGTTTCAGCCGGGCCTACCTGAGCCGGGCCCTTGGCCGCTGGGCCGAATGGAAGGATGGCTTTCTTCATGTCCTTGCCTTCGCCAGCACCATCCACGATCGCATTTACCTGCTCAACGACCGTTTCGATCTGTTCGATATCGAGATCATCGGCGCCGAGGCGCTCCATGCCGCGCTGGCCAGGCAGCCCGGCGCGCTGCTGATCGGCGCCCATCTCGGCAGCTTCGAAGTGCTGCGTGCCGTCGGCCGGGGCAGGGCAGGGCTCAAGGTGGCAATGCTGATGTATGAAGAAAACGCCCGCAAAATCAACGCCGCACTGGAAGCGATCAACCCGGCGGCAACCGCCGACATCATCGCCCTTGGCCGCATGGAGTCGATGCTGGAGGCCCGCGACAAGCTCGACCAGGGCTACCTCGTCGGCATGCTGGCCGACCGCGGGCTGGGTGACGATGCGATCCCCCAAGGGGATTTCCTTCGGGGCATGGTCGACTGCGAATTTCTCGGAAAAATGGCCCCCTTCCCGATTGGCCCTTTCCGCATGGCCGCCCTGCTGCGCCGGCCGGTCTTCTTCATGGCCGGGCTTTACTTGGGCGGCAACCGTTACCGGATTCACTTCGAGCCGCTGGCGGATTTCTCGGCCACGCCACGCGCCGAACGCGATGCCGCGATACGGGCGGCCCAGCAACATTACGCCGAACGCCTGAGTCATTTCTGCCGTATCGCGCCCTACAACTGGTTCAATTTCTTCGATTTCTGGCAGAAAAAATGATCAAACGACTTCTCTGCAGCCTGCTGCTCACCCTGTTCACGCTCCCCGCCTTTGCCGCATTCGATGTCGCCCAGCTGATGAACGAACTCGCCAGCCACAAGGGCGGCAAGGCAAAATTCGTTGAGAAAAAATACATTTCGCTGCTCGACAAACCGCTCGTCTCGACCGGCGAAATGAGCTACAGCGCCCCCGACCGACTGGAAAAACGGACGCTGACGCCCAAAGTCGAAACCCTGCTGCTCGACAAGGACAGGCTCAGCATCGAGCGCGAAAAGCAGAAACTGACAATCAATCTGAGCAACCAGCCGGAAGCGCTCGCCTTCATCGACAGCATCCGCGGCACCCTGAGCGGCAACCGGGCGGCGCTGGAGAAAAACTACCTGCTGCATTTGGCCGGCACCCAGGACAAGTGGGTACTCACACTACTGCCCAGCGAACAGAAAATCGCTGCGCTGGTGCTGCGCATCGTCGTCAGCGGCAGCAAGAACCAGATCCGCAGTATCGAATATCTGCAGGCCGATGGCGACCGCTCGGTGATGAGCATCGAGCCGCTCGAACTCAAATGAAAATGACGGCCAGCCGTACCTTCATGCTCTGGCTGCTTGCCATGCTGGCCGGCGCGGCCATTGTCTGGAACACCCGTTTCACCGCCGACATGTCCTTTTTCCTGCCCTCCCACCCGACAGCGGAGCAACAGGTGCTGGTCGACCAATTGAAGGAGGGCGTCGTTTCCCGCCTGTTGATGCTGGCCATCGAAGGTGGCGATGCCGAACAACGCGCGGCCATTTCCCGCGACTTGCGCGGTCGACTGGCAAAAATGCCCGAATTTGTCTCGGTGCAAAACGGTGAAGCCGGCAGTCAGGACGCCGACCGCGCCTTTCTCTTCAAGCACCGTTACCTGCTCAGTCCGGCCGTGACGCCGGACCGGTTCACGGCCGACGGGCTGCGTGCCGCAATTGCCAACAGCATTGACCTGCTCGCCTCGCCGGCCGGCATGATGCTCAAGCCTCTGCTGCCGCAGGACCCGACCGGCGAACTGGTCGAACTGCTTGCCGGCCTGAACGCCGGCGCCCAGCCCAACAGCCGCGAGGGTATCTGGGCCTCGCGCGATGGCGAACGGGCCATGCTGCTGGTGCAAACCCAAGCCCTCGGCTCCGATACCGATGGTCAGGCAGCCGCAATCAACCACCTGCGCCGCGAGTTTGCCGCCAGCGCCGAAGCCGCCGGCCTCGCCACGGCAAAACTCCAGCTCTCCGGCCCCGGCCTGTTCGCGGTCAATTCGCGGGCAACGATCAAGGACGAAGTCAGCCGCCTGTCGCTGATCAGCTCGATCGCCATCATCGCCGTGCTGCTTTTCGTCTACCGCTCCTTCCGGCTACTCGGACTCGGCCTGCTGCCGGTTGTCTCCGGTGTGCTGGGCGGCGTCGTTGCGGTCAGCCTGGTCTACGGCAGCGTCTTCGGCATTACCGTCGGCTTCGGCGCGGCACTGATTGGCGAGTCGGTCGATTATTCCATCTACTACTTCGTGCAATCCGGGAAAGCCGGGCTGGCCGGCTGGCGCGAACGCTTCTGGCCAACCATCCGGCTCGGTGTGCTGACCTCCGCCTGCGGCTTCGGCGCCTTGCTCTTTTCCGGCTTTCCCGGCCTTGCCCAGCTTGGTCTGTATGCCCTGAGCGGCGTCATCACCGCCGCCGCCATCACCCGCTATGTCTTGCCGCAATTAACTGGCAGCAATGTCAGGATGCGCGATCTGGCACCACTTGGCCGGCAACTGGGAAAAACCATCCCCGCCATTCACTTCCTGCGCGGGCCAGTCATTGCCCTGGCACTGGCTGCGGCAACGACACTCTTCATCCAGCGCGGCGAACTGTGGAACCCGGAATTGTCGGCCCTCAGCCCGATCAGTCAGGCTGACCACAACATCGACATGGCACTGCGGGCCGACATTGGCGCACCGGACTCGCGTTATCTGGTCGTCATCAACGCTGCCGACCGCGAAGCGGCGCTGCAGGCCGCCGAAAAAACCGGAGCGCAACTCGACCAGTTGGTCAGCCAGGGCATCATCGGCGGCTACGACAGTCCGGCCCGCTTCCTGCCCAGCCAGGCGACCCAGGCATTACGTCGCGCCAGCCTGCCGGCCGAGACGGACTTGCGCCGCAACCTGCAGGCGGCACAGGAGGATTCGCCACTTTCAGCCAAAAAACTCGACCCGTTCATTGCCGATATCGACAGCGCCCGCCACTTGCCGGCCATAGATCGCGCCACACTCACCGGCACCAGTCTGGCGCTGGCGGTCGATTCGCTGCTGCTGCAACACGGCGCAAACTGGAGCGTGCTGCTGCCCTTGCGCGCCGGCGAACAGGCGATCGATGTGCCGGCACTGAAAGCCGCGCTGGCCGGCACCGGTGCGCTGTTCATCGATATGAAGGTGGAGTTCGACAAGCTCTACAACGACTACCTGCACGAAGCAACGCTGCTCTCGCTGGCCGGCTTCCTTGCCATCGTCGCGCTGCTCGCCGTGACGCTGCGCTCACTCCACCGGCTGGCCGCCGTGCTGTTACCGCTGGTTCTCGCCGTCGTCATCGTCATCGCCGGCCTGCATTTACTCGGCGAACGCCTGCATTTGCTGCATCTGATCGGCATGCTGCTGATTGTGGCTGTCGGCTCCAACTACGCGCTGTTTTTCGACCGCGCCGACAGCAAGCACCACCTCGACCCGGAAACGCTGGCCTCGATGCTGATCGCCAATATTACGACCGCCATCGGCTTTGGCACGCTGGCACTCTCGTCAGTGCCGGTGCTGCAGGCCGTCGGCGTCACGGTTGGACCGGGCGCCGTTCTGGCGCTGCTGCTCTCGGCTATTTTCGTTCCACGTGAAACCGCCGGATGAGCCAGCCGCTACGCACCCTGCGCCAGAGCAACGGCGCCGCCACCTTGATCGTGCTCCTGCCCGGCGCCTACATGACGCCGGAGGATTTCGCGAAAGCCGGCTTCTTCAGCGCCGTCAGCCGGCGCCAGCTCGCTCTCGACATTACTGCGGTCGACCTCGATTTTGCGGCAATTTCGGGCGGCACGGCGCTCCCCGCCCTGCAGGCCGAAATTCTCGAACCGGCCCGCCAACAGGGTTATCAAAAAATCTGGCTGGGCGGCATTTCGCTCGGCGGCCTGCTCGCCCTGTGCCACCACGTCGATACACCGGGCAGCATCGACGGCCTCTGCCTGATCGCCCCTTACCCCGGCAGCCGCCTGACCACCAACGCCATTGCCCGCGCCGGCGGTCTGGCCAACTGGCAGGCGACGCCGGAAGAGCTGACCGACCCGGAATTCCGCATGTGGCGCTGGCTGCAAAAACCACCTGCCGATTTCCCGGTCTTCGTCGGCTACGGCAGCGCAGACCGCTTCGCCGCCGGCATGCGACAGATCGCCGAATGCTTCCCGGCCGCCGCCCGCCA
>CAYWNX010000004.1:12569-27775 GCA_964459735.1 uncultured Dechloromonas sp.
CAGCCTGCTCGGCCCCAACCTGACCCGCCTGCCGGCTACCGCCATCGCCCGCCGCGAAATCGCGCTGACCATCGACGACGGCCCCAACCCGGCAGTCACCCCGCGCGTCCTCGATCTGCTCGACGCCGCCAACGCCAAGGCGAGCTTTTTCTGCATCGGCCGCTACGCCCGGCAACACCCGGCGCTCTGCCGCGAAATCGTCGCCCGCGGCCATCGTGTTGAAAACCACGGCGATGCGCACTCGGCCCTGTTCGCCACCTTCGGCCTGCGCCGCATGCGGGCCGACATCAGCGCCGCCCAGGCCACGCTGGCCGACATCACCGGCCAGGCGCCGCAGTTCTTCCGTGCCACCGCCGGCCTGCGTAGCCCGCTGCTCGACCCGGTGCTGGCCAGCCTCGACCTCAAACTCGCCGCCTGGACCCGCCGCCCCTTCGACACCCGGGAGGGCCAGCCGCAAGTTGTACTCGACCGCCTGAGCCGCAACCTCGCCGCTGGCGATATCCTGCTCATGCACGACGGTCACGCCGCCAGGACCCCCGACGGCGAAGCGGTCATCCTCGCCGTACTGCCCCGTCTGCTGCAAAGTATTCACGACGCCCGCCTAACCCCCGTCACACTCAGTGCTGCCCTCAAATGACAGACTCTTCAAAGACCTTTGCTTCGCCGGCTTCGCCTTCACTTTCTGCCGCCCGTTTCCTGCCCGCCCTGCTCGACGAGGCCAGCCGCCCCTTCCGCAGTGGCGGCCATTTCGCCTACCACTACGCACGCGGCAAGCTTTCCTCCGACTGCATTTTCCGTGAGTTGCTCAAACGCGGCATTTTTCCGGCCGAAGGGCATTTTCTCGACCTCGGCTGCGGCCAGGGCAGCCTTTTCGCCTGGCTGCTCGCCGCCCGCCAGCTGTATGAAACCGGCCATTGGCCAAGCGATTGGGCCGCCGCCCCGAAGCCGCTCAGCCTGCGCGGCTACGAATTGATGCAAAAGGACGTCGACCGCGCCAGCCGTGCTTTCGGGGCCAATCACCCGGTTGTCGACATCCGCCAGGGCGACATGTGCCGGGTCGATTTCGGCCAGGCCGACGTCATCACCATCCTCGACGCCTTGCACTACTTCGACCACGCCGGCCAGACCGCTGTCCTCAAACGTATCCATGCCGCGCTGCCGCCCGGCGGCCTGTTCCTGACCCGCGTCGGCGACGCCGGCGCCGGCCTGCCCTATCACATCTGCCACTGGGTCGACCGCGCCGTCACCTTCGTCCGCGGCCATCGCCTGCCAACGCTCTACCACCGCAAGCTGTCGGAGTGGATCGAACTGCTGGAAAGCATCGGCTTCCAGGTCGACAGCCAGCCGATGAACGCCGGCAAACCCTTCGCCAACGTCATGCTGGTCTGCCGGGTGCCGGAAAAATGCACTCGAGACTGAGCCGGATGCCGAAGCCACAACAGCTGTTGCCTGGCGCCATTCTGCTCAGCCTGCTGGCCGGCTGCGCCTCGGTGGATCAACCTGCCATCCAGCCCGGCCCGCGCCCGCCGCCCGACATGGCAAGGCCCGCCAACAGTCCGCCGGTCTGGCCAAAGGCGCCGGAAGAACGCGACACCAAAGCCCTGGTCACCAAACTGCTGCCCGCCGGCGTCAAGGATAAAAACGGCTGGGCCAGCGATCTGCACGCCGCCTTCACCCATCTGAAAATCCCGCAAGTGCCGGAAACCTACTGCGCCGCGCTGGCGGTCATCGAGCAGGAATCGACCTACCAGGTTGACCCGGTGGTGCCCAACCTGCCCGAAATCGTCTGGCGCGAACTGGAGCAGCGAGGCGCCAAATACGGCATCCCCAAACTGCTGATTTCCGCTGCCATGCTCAAGACCTCGCCGGATGGCCGCAGCTACCAGAAGCGCATCGACAGCCTGAAAACCGAAAAACAGCTCAACGCGCTGTTCAACGACATGATCACCGAGCTGCCTTTCGGCGAAAAAATGTTCGCCGATGCCAACCCGGTGCACACCGCTGGGCCGATGCAGGTCAGCATCGAATTCGCCGAGCAGCACGCCCGGGAAAGACCCTATCCCTACCGCCTGAGCAGCAACGTGCGCGACGAAGTGTTCACCCGGCGCGGCGGCCTCTATTTCGGCAGCGCCATCCTGCTCGACTATCCGGCGCCCTATACCGAGGTGGTCTACCGCTTCGCCGACTTCAACGCCGGCCGCTACAGCAGTCGCAACGCGGCCTTTCAGAACGCTCTTGGTCGCCTCGTCGGCAAGGCGCTGACGCTCGATGGCGACCTGCTGCGCTATGAAAAGGGCCAGCCGAGCGAGACACCGAGCAGCGTCGAAATTGCCGCCCGCCGCCAGGCTGGCCGGCTCAACATGAGTCCGGCCGAAATCCGCCGCGACCTGCTGCTCGAAAAGACCCCCGCCTTCAACATCAGCCCCTTGTTCATCCGCGTTTTCGCCCAGGCCGAAAAGGCCGGCGGCCAGGCTTTGCCCCGCCAGGCCATGCCGCAGATCGACCTGAAAAGCCCGAAAATCAGCCGCAAGCTGACCAACGAATGGTTCGCCCGTCGCGTCGAGGGCCGCTACCGGGCTTGCCTGACCCGGGTCGAACCGGTCATTTAAGGCAGCATGCCAAGTCCTTGCAAACACCACATCACCGGCTCTGCTAACATCCGGAATCAACGAACCAGAGGCCCTTCGTGACCCCGCTGCTGCTCTCCAGTTACACCGCCACCACCAGCCTCGGCTGCGGCCTTGACGCCCTGCTGGCCGGCCTGCGCCAAAATCGTAGCGGCCTGAAACCCTGTGCCTTCGAGACCGTCAGGCTCGACACCTGGGTCGGCGAGGTGGCTGTACCCCAAGGGGACTTCCTGCGGGGCGCGGTCGACGGCGAAAAACTGCCAAATTCACTGGCTCGCTACGACTGCCGCAACAACCGCCTGGCGCAACTTGGGCTGGAAGCCGACGGCTTCGCCGAGCACGTTCGCGAGGCCGTTGCCCGTTATGGCAAAAGTCGCGTCGGCGTCTTCCTCGGCACCAGCACCAGTGGCATCCTGCAAGCCGAACTCGCCTACCGCCGGCGTGACCCGCTCAGCGGCGCGCTACCCGACGATTTCATCTACCGCACGACGCACAATTTTTTCTCGCTGGCCGAATTCAGCCGCGACTATTTCGGACTGGAAGGCCCGGCGATGGGCGTTTCCACCGCCTGCTCGTCGAGCGCCAAGGTCTTCACCGTCGCCGCCCGCCAACTGGCCAGCGGCCTGATCGATGCCGCCATCGTCGGCGGCGTCGATTCGCTGTGCCTGACCACGCTCTACGGCTTCGCCTCGCTGCAACTGACTTCGCCCAGCCCCTGCCGGCCTTACGACATCGCCCGCAATGGCATCTCGGTGGGCGAGGGCGCCGCCTTCGCACTGCTCGAACGCGCCCCGGAAAACCCCGCCCGCGGCGCCGTGTTGCTGCTCGGCACCGGCGAATCGAGCGACGCTTATCACATGTCCTCGCCCCACCCGGAAGGCCTCGGCGCCAGGATGGCGATGGCAGCCGCGCTGCGCTCCGCCGGCCTGACGCCGCCCGACATCGACTACCTCAACCTGCACGGCACCGCCACCCCGGCCAATGACGCCGCCGAAGGCAAGGCCGTGGCCGCGCTGTTCGGCGACCGCGTGCCCTGCAGCTCGACCAAGGGCGCCACCGGCCACACGCTGGGGGCTGCCGGCGCCATCGAAGCCATCATCTGTGCGCTGGCCCTGCAGCACGAACTGTTGCCGGGCAGCCCGAATACCGAGAACCTCGACCCGGCGATTCCGCTGCAATACTTGCTGCGGCCACGCGAGGGCAAGCTGCGCCATGCCCTGAGCAATTCCTTCGGTTTCGGCGGCAGCAATTGCAGCCTCGTTCTGGGGATCCAGCAATGAACCCGACTCCGCTCACCGCCTGGATCGAAGGCATCGGCTTCCTCGCCCCCGGCCTGCCGGACTGGCCGACGGCCCGCGCTGTTTTTTGCGAAAAAACGCCGTTGACCGCAGCTGCCTCGATCCTGCCGCTACCCGGCATCCTGCCGCCCGCCGAACGCCGCCGGGCCAGCCGTGTCGTCAAACTGGCCCTCGCCATCGGCCTCGAAGCCGCCGCCCAAGCCGCCGCCGATGTCAGCACCCTGGCCACCGTTTTCAGCGCCTCGGGGGCCGACGGCCACAACTGCCATGCCCTGTGCGAGCAACTGGCCAGCGCTGACCGCCAGATTTCCCCGACCCGCTTCCACAACTCGGTGCACAACGCCGCCGCCGGCTACTGGGGCATCGCCACCAAGGCGATGGCGCCGTGCCAGGTGATCTGCGCCTACGACGCCAGCTTCGGCGCCGGCCTGCTCGATGCCCTCGGCCAGGTCGTCATCGACCGGCAAACCACCCTGCTCATCGCCTACGACAGCGAATACCCGGAACCCCTCTTCAGCAAGCGCGACGTGCCCGATTGCGGCGGCGTCGCGCTGCTGCTCAGCCCGGAAAAGACCTCCCGCTCGCTGGCCCGGATCACCGTCAACCCGACCACGGCGGCCGCCGAAACCCTGGTTGATGCTGAACTGGAAAAACTGCGTACCGCCATTCCCGCCCTGCGCAGCCTGCCGCTGCTGCAAAAGCTGGCGCGCGGCGAAGCCGGCAATGTCTGTCTCGATTACCTGCCGCCGATGCAACTCAGCGTCGATCTCCAGCCATGCTAGTGCCAGCCTCTGCTTCCGTGGCGCTGGATCACGCCGCCATCGCCGCCCGCATTCCGCATCAGGGCAGCATGTGCCTGCTCGATGCCGTGCTCGACTGGTCGGAAACCTCCATTTCCTGTCGTGCCATCAGCCACCGTGATCCGGCCAATCCGCTGCGCGCCGCAGGCCGTCTCGGCGCCGCCAACGGCATTGAATACGCCGCTCAGGCGATGGCCGTGCACGGCAGCCTGCTGGCCGAAGCCGGCGACCCGCCGCGCCAGGGCTACCTGACCAGCGTGCGCAGCGTGCACCTGCATGTCGCCCGTCTCGACGATCTGCCCGGCGAATTGAGCGTGCAGGCCGAACGCCTCTCCGGCGACCACAACAATATCCTCTACCAGTTCTCGCTCAGCCACACCGGCATCTGCCTGCTCGAAGGCCGCGCCGCTGTCGTGCTCGACGCTGCAGCACTCAAGGAAACCCACTCATGAAACGCGCCCTGGTCACCGGCGGCAGCGGCGGCATCGGCGCGGCAATCTGCCGGCGCCTGGCGGCTGACGGCCATCATGTCATCGTCCATGCCAATCGCAGCCTCAACAAGGCCGGCGCGGTAGTCGCCGAGATCATCGCCGCTGGCGGCAGCGCCGAGGCCGTCGCCTTCGACGTCACCAGGCGCGACGCCACCGAAGCCGGGCTCGACACCCTGCTCGAAAGGGGCGCCATCCAGATTCTGGTGAACAACGCCGGCATCCATGCCGATGCGGTTTTCCCCGGCATGTCGGCCGAACAATGGCATTCGGTGATCGACGTTTCGCTGAACGGCTTTTTCAACGTCACCCAGCCGCTGACCATGCCGATGATCCGCAGCCGCTGGGGCCGCATCATCACCATTTCCTCGGTTGCCGGCCTCACCGGCAATCGCGGCCAGGTCAATTACGCCGCCGCCAAGGGGGCATTGCACGCCGCCAGCAAATCGCTGGCGCTCGAACTGGCAAGCCGCGGCATCACGGTCAACGCCGTGGCGCCGGGCATTATCGCCACCGAGATGATCGCGGGCGCATTCGATGCCGATGCCATCAAGCACATCGTCCCGATGAAACGCGCCGGCAAGCCGGAAGAGGTGGCCGACCTCGTCGCCTTCCTCGCCTCCGAGCACGCCGCCTACATTTCCGGCCAGGTCATTTCAATTAACGGCGGAATGATTTGAGGAACAGGCAAGATCGTCACGCCCAACACGCTTGCGGAAGAACGTAACGAAGGGGCTGCACCTGTTCGCCCGGCCGGTCAAAACCGGCGCCGAAGCCCCTTGCTTACCGCCACCCCGGACAAGTTGGACACCAGCCCATCATGGGCGACGTGCTATTTTTTCCATTTCGCCCAAGGGTCCGGGTCGTCAGTGCCGGAAGCGTCCGCCCTATGCGGGACACGCCTTCCAGCACCGGCCAGCGGGGCCGCAGCACGGTCGTGCAATGCCGCTTTTTTGGCGCGCTTTTCGCGCAAGCGTTCTGCATCTTCGAGGCTCAGTTCGGCAGGCTGTCCCGGCTTCTGGTCCGGCGGGACGATGCGATCCCGCGGCGGCAATTCAAATTGTTCCGCCGAGGCGCGAGGCAGGCTCTTGAACTGGTACAAATAAAAAGCCTCGACCTTCTCCCGCGCCCAATCGGTTTTTTTGAGAAATTTCACACTGGACTCAATGCTTGGGTTACTCGCAAAGCAATTGATGTTCAAGTATGCAAAAAGGATCTTAAAGCCGTAGTAATCGACAATCTCTGTAAGCAGTGTTTCGAGACTCACGCCGTGCAGCGGGTTGTTTTGGTAGTCGGGCTTTTGGGTCATGGCTTTCTTCCAGGCGGGTGCTGATTTGTTGAATACGTCCGGCGCAGAAACAAAGAAACAGCCGCTGCGCCCTTCTCCGAATCGGCCAGAGAAAGGACGGCATGCTACCTGTTTTTGTGCGCCCGGCTGCCTGAATCGGCCCCTTCAGATGATCAAGAAAAAACATAGGGTCGTCGCCTTCCTCGCCTCCGAGCACGCCGCCTACATTTCCGGCCAGGTCATCTCGATTAACGGCGCGATGATCGGAAGCGGCCAGCAGCCCCGGAAATTTCAGTTTTTCTCCCTTCTGCCAACTACACTTAAATCAGTTGTTGCACATTAAAAGGGAGCTTGCCATGTCAGTCTTTGATTCCCCCATCGCCCGTTGCGAAGCCGTCCGGGAAATGGTTCTCACCGATGAAACCCAGGCCGAGTGCGCCCGCGAACACAACTGCCCGGCCGGTCGTATTTGCCCGCTGTGCGGCTACTTTGTCGATGCCATGGAGCCCATCGAGAGCGCCGCGGAAACACCATCGAAATACTGATTTGCCGAACTGCGTTGACCGTCTGCCTGACGCGTCAATCGAGGTGCTATGATGTTTGAGAATATCAACCAGCGCAGCAGCCTCACGGAAATTGACCCAGGTGATTTTCGACAGAATCAAACACACCGTCCTTGTCGTCGATCCATCGGCCAGTAATCGTGCCCTGATTTGTGAGTGCCTGTCCCAACTGCCGGAAATTCACCCCATCGCGGCCGGCGATGGCGCCCAGGCCATGCACTTCTTTCGCGAACGCCACCCCAGCCTGATTTTTCTGGACATCAGCCTGCACGACACGGACAGCCTGGTGTTGGCCCGCGAGATGCGGAACTGGGAATGCGCGAACGAAGAGGACGGTTTTGCCAGCTGGACGCCGATCGTCTTCCTTTCCGCCGTGATGGATGAAGAAGTGCTGGCCCGCGGTATTCTGGCCGGTGGCGACGATTTTCTTTACAAGCCGGTCTCGGAAATCGTCCTGCTCGCCAAGGTCCGCTCCATGTTGCGCATCGTCAGCATGCAGCAGGAAATCCACGCGGCCCATCGCCAGCTGAAGGAAATTTCCCGGCTCGATGGCCTGACCAACATTCCCAATCGTCGCTACTTCGATGAAACCCTGGCCACCGAATGGAAGCGCTGCACCCGCACCGAAAGCCCGTTGAGCATCGTCATCAGCGATGTCGATTTTTTCAAGCAATTCAATGACATCTATAGCCACCAGGCAGGTGACGCCTGCCTGAAGGCCATCGCCAGTTCCCTGAACGAATCACTTTTCCGCGTTGAAGACATGGTCGCCCGCTACGGTGGCGAAGAGTTTGCGGCGATATTGCCCGGTACCGATGCCGGCGGTGCCCATGCCGTGGCCGAACGCATGCGCCGCTCGGCCCGCGAACTGAGCATTCCCCACGTAAAAAGGCGTCGGCGGCCTGGTTTCCTGCAGTTTCGGCATCGCCACCATGCAGCCGAGTACCCACGAGACGCCCCTGCAACTGCTGCAGGCCGCCGATACCGGGCTTTATGCCGCCAAACGGGCCGGCCGCAACCAGATCAAGGTTGCCGGCGCCTGAGCATCTATCGGCTCGCCAGTTGAGCCAGCATCACCCGCAACTCGGCAAGCCCGGACTCCAGCGCATCGACTCGCGCCCGCAATTGTTCCATTTCCGGATTCGAATTGCCGGCGGCACTTCGCCCGCCGGCCGGCGCCTCAATCGACACCGGCCCGCTGAGCAAATGCGTCCAGCGATTCTCCCTGGAGCCGGGCAAACGCGGCAGCTCCAGCACCAAACCACCTTCCGGGCGGCAAGCCAGTTCATCGAGGAAAGCCTCGACCGCCGAGATATCGGCGAATTTATGCAGGCGCTCACAGTTCAGGCGCAACTCGCCAGCCGTTTGCGGGCCGCGCAGCATCAGCACGGTCAGCAAGGCCGAAGCCTGTTTGGGCACGCCGAGCATTTTTTCCAGATCGTGGGCAAAGCGCACCACCCGGCTGCCGCTCACCTCACTAACCAGGCCCAGTTCCTTCAGGGCATCGATCGCCTGCAAAATCTCCGCCTCATTGGCCTCGGTCACCGGGTTGCGGCTGGTCTTCTGATTGCAGCCGGCGGCCAGCGCGTTGAGCGACAGCGGGTAGGTATCGGGCACCGTCCGCTGCTTTTCGACCAGAGTGCCGAGGACGCGGGTTTCAAGGAGCGAGAGGGTGGGTATTGAGTCAGCCATGCAACAGTCTTTCCTGAACAAGATGATGATGAAATTGGTGGCGGATCAGCCCGGCGGCAGTTGCGTGCGCAGCCAGGCCCGATAAAGCATCAAGGCAACGTGCGCATCGTTGGCGGCGTAAAGCAGCTGGCGCTCGGATAAACGGGGGTTCGACCAATTGCTGGTGCCGACTTTTTTCGATTTCTGCAGTTTCTGGCCGAAGAAATGCGCCACCGCCACTTTGGCCCCGACCGTGCCGCGATGCCCCGGTCCACGCAGTTTTTCACCCAGATCGAGGACGTTGTTGGCGGCAATGCCGAGTCTGGATTTCAGCACACTATGGTCATTGCCCAGCCCGAAGCCGATTTTCAGCACTTTGGGCGACTCCAGAATCTCTTTCAGGGCACGGGTATCGTAGTGCCGGGAAATCGGAAAGAGGTAAGCCTGGCTATCGGTCGCCAATTGCACCAGATGCGGTCCGGTCGATACCTCGCCCTTGAGAAAAGTCGGCTTCGACTCCGTATCGAAACCGATGGCATCGGCGGCCAGCAGCGCCGCCAGCGCTTCATCGGCCAATGCTTCGGAGATGACCAGACTGATCCGTTCGAGCGGAATGCCCTGATAAACCGGCAACTCGGTGCTGCCCAGTTCGGCCCGGCTCATCACCACATCGCTCACACCAGTCGGCTCCTGAGCCAATGGCCGATGGCGTGCACTTCCTCAAGACAAACGGAGTGCGGCATCGGGTATTCATGCCACTCGACCCGATAGGCCTGCTCTACCAGGAAATCCCGGGCGACCCGCCCGAGTTCGGGGGAAACGACATCGTCCTCGGTGCCGTGTCCGGCAAAAACCGGGATCGCCCGGTTCGCCGCCGTCAGCTCCCGGGCAACCAGCTCACGCGATGGCAGATAGGTCGACAGGGCAATGATCCCGGCCAGCGCTTCCGGGTGCGTCAGCGCCGTGGTGTAGGCAACGGCGCCGCCTTGCGAGAAACCGGCCAGGAAAATTCTTTCACAAGGAATGCCGCGCTGGTTTTCGCGGGCAATCAGGCGGCGAATCGCCGCCCGGGATTCGACAATGCCCGCCTCGTCGATCTCGCGGCTGGTGCTGTTCAGGGAAATGATGTCGTACCAGGCCGGCATGACGTAACCGTTGTTGCAGGTGACGGAAATTTCCGGCGCATGCGGAAAGATGAAACGGACACCCGGCACGGCAGCCAGCCCCAACTCCGGCACCACCGGCACGAAATCGGAGCCGTCGGCGCCCAGGCCGTGCAGCCAGATCACTGCGTACCGGGGATTCTCCCCATTTTCAATCTCAATGACGGGCAAGCAATTTTCCACTTCAGCCTCCTCAGGTTCTGCCGCTTTCAAGGCCGGAAACAGCACATCGGTAAAACCGAAGCGCGAGAAATCGCGCATCCGCATCGGGTAGAGCATGCCGATCAAATGATCGCATTCGTGCTGCACGACCCGCGCATGGAAACCCTCGACCGTACGGTCGATCGGCAGGCCGGAGGGGTCGAAGCCCTGATAGCGAATGCGCGCAAAACGCGGCACTTCGCCGCGCAGACCGGGCACCGACAGACAGCCCTCCCAATCCAGCGTTTCCTCGTCGCCCAGCGGCGTGATGCGCGGATTGATCAGGATGGTTTGCGGCACTGCCTCGGCATCAGGGTAGCGCTCGCTCTTCTCGAAGCCGAAAATGACGACCTGCAAGCCGACGCCGATCTGCGGCGCTGCCAGGCCAACCCCGCCGGCCTCGGCCATGGTATCGAACATGTCCTCGATCAATTCCTGCAGCGCCGGCGTGGCGAAATCGGTGACGGCTCGGGCCGGCTCAAGCAGGCGCGGGTCACCCATGCGCAGAATGGTTCTGACAGCCATCAATGTATCCTTCCGATTTTGACAATGAACGAGTTTATGGGATCACGCCGCTACCAAGGCATTTTAAGCTGGCTGAAAAGCTTGTTTTTCACCAAAAAAATGCCGCTTTCCGACATCGAGCAGGCCCGCCGGATGATTTCTGCCATCGACCGCGGCGGTATCCCGCTCAACCCCGCCAAGGTCAATGCCATCGCCCGCAATCTTGGCCTGGAAGTTTCGCGCCAGGCTGCTGTTGAAGAAACCATACAGCGCCTGCGCGAGGCAGTGGCGCGGGCTGCCCGCTGAACGGCTCAGTGCTCGATCGGCTTGAAGCCCGCATCGGCAAAATACCGGCCGTATTTTTCCAGCGCCCCGATCACCCGCACCGCACCATCCTGGCGTTTGCCCGTTTTCGCCTTGCCGGCCATCTCTCCGGCCCCTTCAAGCAACTCGGCAACGATCAGATGCAATTGCTCGTCGGCCTTCGGTTCAAGCTTGCAGTTGGCGACGATGTTGCCGACCTCGTTCTCCACCTTTTTCGCCAGCCCGGCGTAGCCGTTACTGGACAGGCGGTTTTCATGGATGGCGTGCAGCGATCCGGCCATGGCCTGGCGGACATTGCCCATCGCCTGGCGCAAGGCGGCGTCGGTTTCCCATTTCTGGCCGGCGTTGAGTTGCAGTGTCGCAGCAGCACCATGTTCATGCGTGTGGTTGTGGGCCTCGGCAGTCGCGGCAAACGGGGTTGCGGCGATCAGCAGGCAAAGTGCTCCCACGGTCAACAGCGTATTTCCTTGCATTTTTTCCATCCCTCTTCAATTGGCCAAACTCTCCCGGGCAGTCACCCGAGCCGTATTTTCTCCCCGTAACCGGTCATTTCCAAATAGCCGCGCCCGACCTCCCGGTCATCTTCCAGCAAGCGCACCGCCCCCTCCCAATAAATTGCCCCGGTCGAACGCCGACTGTCCAGTTCCTGGTCATCCATCAAGACCTGCAATCGGAAAATCCGCGACTCAAGGCGCACGCGCCATTCCACCGGGTAAGCAATACCGGTGCGCGGCGAGCGCCACTGGCGCAATGGCTCGAAAGCGACCGCCTCCGGCGGGAAGCTTCGGGTGCTGCCGTCGAGTTGCCGGAAAGTGGCGGCCGACCACAAGGCCGAATCACCCGCGCCGCGCAAACGAAAAGCCATCAACGCGCTGCCGTCGGCCAGATTGATGCCGATCCAGTCCCAGCCCTGGGCGCCTGGCGCCAGCACTTCGCTCGACCATTCGTGATCGAGCCAGGCTTGTCCGCTGACTGGTTTGCTTTGTCCGGCCAGCGTCACCGTCCCATCCACCTTGAGCTGCGGCCGGCTGTAGTAGTAGCTGGCATGGCGCGGATCGGCCGCTTTGGTGCTGAACCCGGCGCGACCATTGAGCATGGGCGGGCCGCTCGGAACGAGGTTCAAGGCATAGGCGAATTCAGCGCTGCGCACCACGGCCCGGTAGCTGCCGGCCTGTTGTTCGAAACGCCAGTCGCCAATCCAGACCGTGGTCTGGTCGGTGGCGAAACCGGCCCGGCCAAAACCAAGCCGGGCCGAATGTTCGTCATGACGCAGGCGACCGAGCGCCGGATCGGCGATGGCGGCATGCGCGAGAATCAACTGGCGCGGCGCAAAGACGCTGGCATTCTCTTCACCAATGCCAGTTCGCACCCGGAAGAAGGTGCTCTGAAAACCCAGTGGGCGACCGTCCGGCAAACTCAACCAGCCCGTCGCGTACCACCATTCCGTGCGGAAATCCGGGTGCGCACCGTGGTCGGCCGGGAAGATCAATTGGCGGCCGGGCAGCACCCGGGCAAATTCGACCGCTGCTTTCGCCTCAAGGCCAAAAACGCTCAGGCCGGTCAGCGCGACGAGAAAGTCCCGGCGCTGCATCACCAGTCCTCGCGCACGGCCAGCACCGCATCCTGACGCATCGCCTGACGGCCGGCCAGCACCGCGGCCAGCGCCGCCAGCGCGACCAGAGCGAGCGCGAACAGCGCCAGCGAAGCCCAGGGCACGTGCAGGTCCATGCTCCAGTGGAAGCTCTGCCGATTGACCACTTCGATCAGCACCAGGCCGATCGCACCACCGGCCAGCAGCCCGGCGACCACCCCGACCCCGGCCGCCAGCGCCCCCTCCTGCGCCAGCATCCAGCCGATCTGGCCCCGGCTCAGGCCGAGGTGGCGGAGCATGCCGAACTCGCGGCGGCGGGCCGCAGCCAGTGCGGCAAAACTTGCCGCCACGCCGGCCAGACCGATAGCAATGGCGACGGCTTCAAGCAGATAAGTCACCGCAAAAGTCCGGTCGAAAATTTCCAGGCTGAGCGCCCGGATCTCGCCCGGGCGGGCGATTTCCAGCACGCCGGGCCCGGCCAGCGCGCTCAGCGCCTCGGCTACCTGGTTGGCGACCGCATCCGGCGTCAGAAAAATCGCCGCATCGTTGACCAGACGGTCCCCGGTCAGGCGGCGGTAGTCGACCAGATTGATCATGATGGCGCCAGTCTGCCGCGCATAGTCGCGCCAGACCCCGGCGACCTGCAACTCGACCAGCTTGCCAGCGAGCGGCAAGGCCACAGGCTGGCCGACGCGCCAGCCATAAATGTCCAGCATCGCCTCGGAAATCCAGATCGCCGGTTGCTCGCCCAGCCGCACCGGCCCGACCAGCGGCAGATTGCTGCCGTCGGCGGCAATCGAGCGGGCAATCAGGGCGACTGGCACTTTGCCGGCGGCCAGCCGCACATTGTCGTGGCGGGTGAAGTTGCTGCGGTCAACGCCGTTTACCACCGAAATCCGCGCTTGCAGGGCTTCGTCGAGATAAGCGCTGCTCGACGTCTGGCCGGCCCGCAGATAGAGATCGGCCGGCAGCAACTGGTGCAGCCATTGATCGACCGAGTCGCGGAATGAAGCGACCATGATCGCCATCGCCGCCGCCAGCGCCACGCTGGTCAGCACACCCGCCGCCGCAACCACGGCATGCCCGGGCGTCGCGCCGAGCCGGGCGGCAGCCAGCCGGGCCGGCACCGGGCCACGCGCCGGCAACAGGCGGGCGATGCCGGCAGCGAGGGCCGGCAGCAACAGCACACTGCCGGCCAGCAGACAGGCGACGGCGAGATAACCGCCAACCGGCAGTCCATCAATCGGTGGAATAGCGCAGGCGGCCAGACTGGCAACGAGCAGCCCCAGGCCCAGCCAGGGATGACCGTGGCCGCCCAGCAGCGCC
The DNA here is from genome assembly GCA_964459735.1 of uncultured Dechloromonas sp. Classification (GTDB taxonomy): domain Bacteria; phylum Pseudomonadota; class Gammaproteobacteria; order Burkholderiales; family Rhodocyclaceae; genus Azonexus. Next base: position 26,414 of record CAYWNX010000004.1, read on the forward strand.
GCTTCGTCGCCGGCCTTCAAGGCCTGAGCCGGCGAGACCGTCGCCGCCTCGCGGGCCGGCAACCAGGCGCCGGCAATCCCGGCCAGCAGGCCAAGCACGACATAGATCGCCGTTATCTGCGGCTGAAATTGCAGGCTGGGCTGCAAGCCGGAAAAATAGCCGGCGCCCAGATCGCCGCCGAGCCAGGCAAGCGCTCCCCAGGCCAGGCCGTGCCCGAGAATGACCCCGACCACGCCGCCGGCTAGCCCGACCATGGCGCCTTCGGCGACTAGCCAGGCGAACAGGGTTTGGCGCGCCAGGCCAAGGGCGCGGAGAAAGGCGAACTCGCTGCGCCGGCGTACGACGGAAAGCGCCTGCGCCGAAAAGACGAGAAAGCCGCCGGTCAGCAGCGCAATCGCGGCGAGCATGGTCAGATTGACCCGGTAGGCCCGGGAGAGATTGCCGGCCTGATCGGCGCTCGCCTGCGCCACCTGAACCAGCACGCCGGCCGGCAGGATGGCCTGCAAGGCCGGGCGGGCCGCAGCCGGCGCCACGCCCTCAAGCAGCTTCAGATCGATCCGGCTGAGCCGGCCAAGCTTGCCGAAATGCAACTGTGCAGCGGCGATGTCCATCACGGCCAGGCGCCGGTTTTCTGCCGCGCCGGGGATGTCGCCGGCAATTTTGAATCGCCGGCGCTGCGTCCCGGCCTGCAAGTCGATGTCGTCGCCGGGCTTGCGGCCGAGGGCCGTTTGCGCCGCGCTGCTGAGAAATACGCTGTCTTCGGCCAGTGTCGCCAGGTGATCTGCGGTCGACGCCGGTTTTGGCAATAAAACCGGCGTCACCCGGGCCAGCGCGAAGATGTCAATGCCGAGCAGTTGCAGCGTTTCTTCCGACCCCGCCGGCTTGACCTCAAGTTCGAGGATCGGGCTCGCCTCGGCCACCTCGGGGCGGCTGGCGAGCCGGGTGTAGATGTTTTCGTCAAAGCCGCCGCGCGGCCCGACCACCTGTAAATCGGCTTCGCCGGCCATGGCGCGCAGACCTCGATCAAACTCGCTCAAGGCTGCTTCATGCACCGCCTGAACCGCCATCCCCAAAGCCACGCCCAGAACAATCGCAATGAAGGAAAAAAGCGTCGCCAGTCGGCGCCGGGCCAGCGAGCCGAGAAAAACCGGCGCCAGTCTCACGCCCGCAGCCCGCTGCTGGTCAGGTGCAAAACACGATCCGCCGTCGCCGCAGCCGCCGGCGAATGAGTGACCAGGATGCCGATCGCACCGGCCTGACGGATGCGCTCGGCGAGCAGGGCCAGCACCCTGGCGCCGTTGGCCGGGTCGAGATTGCCCGTCGGCTCGTCGGCCAGCACCAGACGGGGGTTGTGCACCAGGG
>CAYWNX010000005.1:0-2453 GCA_964459735.1 uncultured Dechloromonas sp.
GTCTCCGGCGGCCGCGTGCAGGGCGACGAGATCGCCGTCGCCCGGACGCAGCGCAACGCCGCCACGAGTACTGATGAAGGACGGCAGTTCGCGGTGGGTCTTGACGTCAACCAGCTTCGGGTAAGCCGCGGTGTGGCAGAAGGACTGCATCACCAGATCGGCCGAGAAACCGAGGCAGGCCAGGTCTTTCAGTTCGTCGCGGGTCATCGGGCCGGTGGTGTCTTGCGAACCCACGGTGGTCATCTTCGGCTCGCAGTAGGTGCCCGGACGGATGCCGGTAACGCCACAGGCCTTGCCGACCATCTTCTGGGCCAGCGAGTAACCCTTGCCGGTGTCGGCCGGGTTCTGCGGCAGGCGGAACAGCGTGCTTTGCGGCAGGCCTAGGAATTCACGGGCCTTGGTGGTCAGGCCACGACCGATGATCAGGGGAATACGGCCACCGGCACGGACTTCGTCCATGATCACGGCGGTCTTCAGTTGCGATTCGGCGATCACGGCGCCGTTCTTCAGCGCGGTAACCTTGGCGGTGGCGGCATCGACCTTCAGTTCGATCTCGTCGCCCATGTCCATCTGGCCGCAATCGAGTTCGATCGGCAGCGCGCCAGCATCTTCCATGGTGTTGAAGAAAATTGGGGCGATCTTGGAGCCAAGGCAGACGCCACCGAAACGCTTGTTCGGGACGAAAGGAATATCTTCGCCGGTGAACCACAGCACCGAGTTGGTGGCGGACTTGCGGGAGGAACCGGTACCGACCACGTCACCGACATAGGCGATCAGGTTGCCCTTCTTAGCCAGCGCTTCGAGTTGCTTGAGCGGACCACGGCTACCCGGCTCGTCAGCTTCGATACCCGGACGCGGGTTCTTCAGCATGGCCAGCGCGTGCAGCGGGATGTCGGGACGCGACCAGGCATCCGGTGCCGGCGACAGGTCGTCGGTGTTGGTTTCGCCGGTCACCTTGAAAACGGTCAGCTTCTGCGAAGCCGGGACTTCCGGACGCGAGGTGAACCACTCGCCGTCGGCCCAGGATTGCATGACACCCTTGGCGTTGGCATTGCCGGCAGTAGCCAGTTCGGCAACATCGTGGAAGAAGTCAAATACCAGCAGGGTCTTTTTCAGGCCTTCGGCAGCGACGGCGCCGCAGGTCGGGCAGCCGAGCAGATCGATCAGCGGCTTGACGTTGTAACCGCCGAGCATGGTACCGAGCAGTTGGGTAGCTTTTTCTTTGGAAATCAGGGGGCAAACTTCTTCACCCTTGGAAACCTTGGCCAGGAACTCGGCCTTGACCTTGGCGGCATCATCGACGCCAGCCGGCACGCGGTAGGTGATCAGCTCGACCAGGAAAGCTTCCTCGCCGGCGGGCGGGTTCTTCAGCAGGGCGACCAGTTCAGTGGTCTGTTGCTTGGACAACGGCAGCGGGGGAATACCGAGGGCTGCACGCTCTGCAACGTGGGCGCGATAGGCTTCAAGCACGGCGACTTCCTTTCGTAAAGGGTTGCTCTGGGAAACGAATATTTTACGACAATGGCGGCAACCCAATGGTTCGGCATATTGCTTTCCCAGGTCGGCTCGCAAGTCTTATATATTATATATTAATGTGCTTCTTTTGCCAGACTTGGCAGGAGATGAAAGACGGACGAAAGCGATTTGCCCATTTTTTAGGCGTCGGCCGCAAAACCCTTCCGGCTCAATGCTTTCCGCCGTTTATCCTGAGCTTATCCACAGACTTACCCGCCTCAAACGGGGATAGATCCGGCTTACCCCCAATGCTCGCCGGGATTTCCCCACCGTAACTGCCTTCCAACCAATTGCCTAAAATTTGAGCGGCTACGGATTTAGGCTTTCCAGACAAAGCTTTACGACACCTATCCCGAGCTTGTCCACAGGTTTGTCCGAGGCAATCGGGGATAAATCGGTTTTATGCTCATGGCTGCTAAAATCCTGCTTTTGCCCACTGGAATCACCGACATGTCCCGCATCAAAGCCATCGCCCCGCTCGGCCAGCAGATCTGGCTGGACAACCTCAGCCGCCAACTGCTCGATTCAGGCGAACTGGCTCGCTGGATCACCGAGGACTCGATTGCCGGTGTTACCTCCAACCCGGCCATTTTTTACAATGCCACACGCAGCGACGCCGGCTATCAGGCCGAAATCGCCCGCCTGAAGCAGGCTGCGGTCGACGCCGAAAAACGCTTCGAAATGCTGGTGCTGCCGGATGTCCGGCGTGCCTGCGAGCTCTTTGCACCGCGCCATGAAGCCAGCGGCGGTACGGCCGGTTTCGTCAGCTTCGAAGTTTCGCCCAGGCTGGCCGATGATGCGGCCGGCACGCTCGCCGCCGTCCGTCGCCTGTGGGCGGAGATCGGCCACCCGAATGCAATGATCAAGATTCCGGCCACCGCTGCCGGCCTGACGGCAATTGCCGACGCCATCGCCGAAGGCATCAACGTCAATGTCAC
>CAYWNX010000005.1:2463-27174 GCA_964459735.1 uncultured Dechloromonas sp.
TCTTCGGACCAGCCCAACTGGCCGACGTGCAGACTGCCTACCGGACTGGCATCGAGCGCCGTTTTGCCGCCGGCCAGGCTGTCGACCGCATTGCTTCCGTCGCCAGCGTCTTCATCAGTCGCCTCGACAGCCTGCTCGACGCCAGACTACCCGCCGAACTGCAAGGCAAAACTGCCATCGCCTTTGCCCGCAACGAGTACGCCCGCTGGCAACAGTCTCCCGCCCTGCCCGGCGGCGCCCGCCAGCAAATGCTGCTCTGGGCCTCGACGTCGACCAAGAATCCGGCTTACCGCGATGTGATTTACGTTGAAGAACTGATCGGCGCCGGCACCGTCAATACCGTGCCCGATGCCACGCTCGCCGCCTTCCGCGACCACGGCGAAGCCGCCGACACCCTGGGCCGCAAGCTTGGCGAAGCAGAAGCCCAACTCGCCGCGCTGAAGGCGCTGAATATCGATCTGGACGCAGTCGGCAATGAATTGCTGGCGGCCGGCCTCAAGCAATTTGACGAAGCTTTCGCCAAACTGCTCGAACTGGTGCAATAGGCCGATGCTGCAAGCAACTCGCTTTGCAGTGCTGCTGGCGGCCGGCCTGGCCTTGGCCAGCAGCGTCGGCGCCGCCCTCTTTGACCGGGAGGTGGCCATTTCGCAAGCGGAAATCCAGAGCTCCCTGCTCAAGGCAGGGCCGCAGTCGCAAAACTACGGTGGCTGGATGACTGTTTCGTTGCATGAAGCACCAACCATCACGCTGGGCAATCCGGAAGGCAAGGTTGGCATCGCTGCCCGCATTTACATCACCCTGCTTGGTGGCAGCGCCATTCCAGTCGATGTCACAGGTACGGCCGGTATCCGCTACGACGACCAATCCAAGGCCTTTTTCCTGGAAAATCCGGTTGCCCATACGGTCGAATCGCCGGCCATCCCCCCTGAAGCTGTGCCGAAGGCAAGGCAGGCGATCAATACGCTGATCGCCAGTTACTTCCGCAAGAAACCGGTCTATGTGCTGCGCCAGGATGGCAGTGCCGAGGAAATTGCCGCCCGCTGGCTGCTGCGCAGCATCCGCATCGAACCCGGCAAGGTCGTGGCGACCCTCTCGCCGACCTAAAGCATCGATAAACAGGACGAATCAGGCTTTCGGCCAGAGGATCATCTGCGTGCAGCGGAAGAGCGCGATCTTGCGACCAGTGGCTTCGTCGGTCACCACCGCATCCCAGACCTGCGTATTGCGCCCGAGGTGCTGCGCCGTCGCGACACAGGCAATACTGCCCTCCTTGACCGTGCCGAGATGATTGCTTTTCAGCTCGATGGTCGTGAAGGACTGGGCGCCCTCGGGCAGATGGGCAATCGTCGCATAGCCGCAGGACGTGTCAGCCAAAGCCACAATGCTGGCGGCGTGAAGGAAATCGTTCGGCGCGAAATGCAGCTTCTTGACCGGCATCCGGCTACTCAGCGTATTTGGCGCCAGCTCAAGAATCTCGATGCCGAGATAACCCGGCAGATATTCGCTGCCTCGCTCGTTCAACACCTCGATTGAAATATCGGGACGCAGTGTCGTCATTTGCTGTTCTCCTTTTATATTTTTGCTCAGGCGATGGCCAGTTTCGGGGCCACCGGTGCTTCGCGAATCGGCAGATTGAGGATGGCTGCCATCAGGGCCAGCGCCATGTCGGCGTACCACATCCAGCCAAAGTCACCGAACTGGGTAATAACCAGGCCGCCCAGATAGGCCCCGAGAAAGCCGCCGATCTGATGGCTGAGTAAAGTCAGGCCAAACAAGGTGGCCAGATAGCGGATGCCGAACAGCTTGCCGACGATGGCGGCAGTCGGCGGTACGGTGGCCAGCCAGGTAAAGCCGAGGCCGGCGGCGAACAGATAGAAGTTCAGTTCGGTACGCGGCATCAGCAAATACAGCGCAATGAGCAAGGCACGCGAGGCGTACATCGCGGCCAGCACGTATTTGCTGCGGTATTTTGCGATGCAGGAGCCGGCATACAGACTACCGAAAATATTGGCCAGCCCGATGATGGCCAGCGACCAGCTGGCAACCGACGGCGGCAGACCGCACAGATTGACCTCGCCCGGCAAATGCGTCACTAAAAAGGCGATATGGAAACCGCAGGTAAAGAAACCAGCATGCAGCAACAGATAGCTGCGGTCTTTCATCGCCGTGCCGACCGCCCTTTTCAAGCCGCCGTCTTCGTGCGTGTGCGCGACGTGCCCCTCGACCGGCCGGGTCAACTTGCCGACCAGCGGCAAGGCAGCCAGCGTCATCAGCGCCATTGCCCACATGGCGCCCATCCAGCCGACACCCTGAATCAGCTTTTGCAGAATCGGGGCAAAAACGAACTGGCCGAATGAGCCACCGGCATTGATCACGCCGGAGGCCGAACCACGAGACTCCAGCGGCAAACGCTGGGCGGCGGCACCGATCAGCACGGAAAAACTGCCCGCTCCCGAGCCGATGGCCGACATCAGGCCCAACGAAACCATCAATCCGAAGCCGGTGCCCATGAACGGGGTAATCGCCGACCCCAGTGCCAGCAGCAGCAAGCCGCCGATCAGCACGGCACGCGGGCCGTAGCGATCTGCCACCGCACCGGCCACCGGCTGAATGGCGCCCCAGGTAAATTGGCCGATCGCCAGCGCCAGACTGATGCTGGCAATGCCCAGTCCGGTCGTTGCCCCGATTGGCGCGATGAACAGCCCGAGCGACTGGCGGGCGCCCATGGTGACCATCAGGATACCGGCAGCGGCCAGCGTAACGACCAGAATGTCGGGGCGACCCAGGGAGCGCAACATGATTTTTCCTTATATTTATCTTGTAGCGAAACTATATACAGCTAAATCATTGGCAAAAAGCCGATAATTCTTGTCATTACGTCAACGGATCATTGACACATGGCATGGCTCAATAGCTGGGACAGTTTCATCAAGGTCGTCGAAGCCGGCAGCATGGCGGCCGCTGCCCGCCGGCTGGATTGCACCCGGGCGCAGATCAGCAAGCAGATTGCCGACCTTGAACGCGCTTTCGGCGTTCGCCTGTTCGAGCGCTCCACCCGCAAGCTCAGCCTGACGCCGTCCGGTGAAATTTTTCATCAACACGCCCTGCGCGCGCTGGAAGCGATCCACAGCACCGAAGTCGCCGTCAGGAACCTGGGCGATGCGCCGCACGGCGTACTGCGCATCAGCGCCTCGATCACTTTCGGGCGCCTCTACATTGCCCCGCTGTTGCCGAAGATTGTTGCCAAATATCCCGAACTGAACTGCGAACTGGTCCTCACCGATCATCTGGTCGACCTCGTCGAGGACAACATCGATCTGGCATTGCGCCTGACCAAAGCGCCCCCCGAGGACGCCGTGGCCAGGAAGCTGGTGCACATGAAACGATTAATCTGCGGCACGCCGGCCTATTTCGCGGCGCATGGCGAACCTCGAACACCGCATGAGCTGAGCCAGCATCAATGCTTCAGCTTTCTGCAGGCGACCGATCGCGGGCTATGGCGACTGGTCGATACCGACGGGGAAGAGCTCAGCATCCCGGTCGACAGCAAATTTCACTTCAACAATGTCGATTGCATCATGGATGCCGTACTCGCCGGCCATGGGCTGGGCATGCTGCCGACCTATCTGTGCGGTCCGGAACTGGCGCGAGGAACGCTGCGCAGCATCTTCAACGACCTGGAGCCGGTGAGCAGCCTGGGGCGCTATCTTTATGCCTGCTACACGCCGAACCGGGTGCGCGTCCCGAAAGTCCGGGTCTTTCTTGATGAACTGGAAAACCTGTTCAACCCGGCACCGCCCTGGGAGCGGCTCAAGCCGTGAATTACAGCGGCGCCAGCCCGCAGCGCTGCCGCGCCCGATTGCAGGCGGCGTGTTCGGTATCGAATTCGCGGCAAGGCGACGGTCGACCGTCATAAATGCTGCAATTTACCGCTTGACCGACCTCGCCAACCAGAGCCACGCAGCGCGGCTCGGCGGCATCGGTGCCGGACATGCGGACGATGTTGGCGGTGACCGGCACCGTCATTGCCGGCGGCACACCCTGCCCCCAGGCAAAGGCGCCACCAGCCAGCTCGACCGGGTGAAAATCGACGCGAAAACTGACGCAGCAAGCGCCGCAGCTCTGGCAGACGCTCATGACAAATTGACCCGGCAGCGCCACAGTTGATGGCCGGAGGCGAGATATTTTTTCTCGAAGGGCGTCATCGGATCGGCGGTCTGCCAGGGCTCGGCAGCAACCGACTGGCCGCTGAGCAGGGTCAAAGCCTGAGCCATTTCCTCGATATATATCTGCCAGTTGCTCCGGCATTCCAGTTCGCCGCCCAGTTCGCGCCAGACGGGGAAAACTGCATGCCCTTGCCAGCGCCGGGCGAGATGGCCGATCTTCGGCCACGGGTTCGGGTAAAGATTGTAGTGACGGGCCAGACGAATGCCGGACTCGGCCAGCAGACGCCAGAAGTCGACCAGATCGGCCCGAACCAGCAGCGCATTGGCCGGCATCGGCAGCGGTTTGCCGCGATTGATGCGGTCAACCGACTGATCGACGCCAAAAACGAAATGCTCGGGAAAGGATTCGGCGATACGCTGGGTGCTCCAGCCGACACCGCAGCCGGCATCGAGAATCAGCGGTGCATCCGCTCGCCACTGGTCGCGGGCAGCCAGGGCCTGAGCGAACGCCGTCCGGTTATGGTCAAGAATCGGCTTGCGGAAGGGGTGCGCCAAATGACGGCGGACCAGTTCATCCAGATCGCGATGCGGCCCGTTCTGGGCGCTGCTGATGAAACGGGAGTTTCCAGCCAATTCAGTATTCATGCGGCGAGTTGCAATGGACTGAGAATGCCTTCGGCCATCAGCGCAGCATCAATGTCGTGCGCCGCCTTGATCGGGCGCAGCTTTTGGTAGAGCACTTCGGCCTCGGGATAATTTCGCCGCAGCATCGCCAGCCATTGCTTGAGCCGCCCGCCGGCATGCACCGCCACCACCTTGCGCCGGACACCCAGCCAGTAGTCGGCCACACTCGGCAGGATTTCCACCCAGCCGCCCACCTCCTCACCGCGCACCCGGCGGGCCAGCAATGGGTCGGCAATCGCGCCGCGGCCGAGCATGATGTCGTCGCAGCCGGTTTCCTGCTGGCAGCGGGCGAAGTCTTCCACGGTCCACACCTCGCCGTTGGCAATAATCGGGATATCGACCGCCGCCCGCACCTTGTCGATCCACATCCAGCGGGCCGGCGGACGGTAGCCGTCGAGCTTGGTCCGGCCATGCACGATCAGTTCGTTGATGCCGCCGGCGGCCAGCGCCTGGGCGCAGTCGACCGCGCGGTCGGTGTCGTTGATGCCAAGGCGCATCTTGGCGGTGAAGGGAATGTGCGTCGGCACCACGGCACGCACGGCGCTGACGATCTCGTTGAGCAGTTCCGGTTCGCCGAGCAAGGCGGCGCCGCCTCGATGGCGATTGACCGTCGGCGCCGGGCAGCCGAAATTCAGATCGATCCCGGCCGGATTCAGGTTCACTGCCTGACGGGCGTTTTCGGCCATCAGATACGGGTCGGAGCCGAGCAATTGCAGACGGATCGGCGTGCCGGCCGCGGTCCGGCTACCGTTCAGCAGTTCCGGGCAAATGCGCTGGAAGGTCTTGGCTGGCAGGACGTTGGCCGACACCCGGATGAATTCGCAGATGCCCCAGTCGTAGCCGCCGAGCGAGGTCAGCACGCCGCGCAGCACGTCGTCGGCGAGCCCTTCCATCGGGGCGAGAAGAATACGGGGCATGAAATTTCCGGACAAGGCATTGAAGTGGCGCGCATTATAATCCGCACCATGCTGCGCTTAGTTCTCGACACCAACGTCGTCCTCGACCTCTTCCATTGGGCCAACACCGATGCCGTGCCGATCATGGCGGCGCTGGAAAGCGGCCAAATCGAATGCTTCGCCGATGAACGGACGCTGGACGAATTACAGCGGGTATTAACTTACCCGCAACTCAAGATGACGCCGGCAATGATCAGCGAGCGTTACGCCCGTTACAGCCAGCTGATCAAAATAATCCCGCCCGGTGAAGCACCGCCCCTGCCGCGCTGCAAGGATCGCGACGACCAGAAATTTCTCGAACTCGCCGCCCGTTGCGCGGCAAATATCCTGGTCAGCAAGGACAAGGCGCTGTTGCGATTGCGCGGGCGGACGACGCTGGGTTTCCAGATTCTGAAACCCGAGGCCGCCTCAGCGCTGCTTCAATCCTGACGCCGCCGGAACACCCAGCGCGCCACATCGGACACGGACGGCTCGAAGGCATAACCGTCGTAATCGAAATCCTTCAGCCCTTCCGGCTCGCTCAGCCGGTTCACCGTAGCAAAGCGCGTCATCAGGCCGCGCGCCCGTTTGGCGTAGAAGCTGATGATCTTGTATTGGCCATTTTTCCAGTCCTCGAACACCGGCTGGATCAGCTCACCCTTGATCTTGCGGCCCAGCGCCGCCTTGAAATATTCCTCGGAAGCGAGGTTGACCGCAACCGGCCGCGGCATTTCGGCCAGTTCGGCGTTGATCGCGTTGAGCAGGCGCTCGCCCCAGAAGGTGTAGAGGTCTTTCCCGGCCTTGTTGGCGAATTTGGTGCCCATCTCCAGCCGGTAAGGCTGTATCAGGTCGAGCGGCTTGAGGATGCCGTAGAGACCGGAAAGGATACGGACCTGCTTTTGCGCAAAGTCGAGGTCGTCGGGACTTAATTCACGAGCGGCAAAGCCATCGTAAACATCACCGTCAAAAGCCAGCGCCGCCTGTTTGGCATTCTCCGGAGTAAAAGGCAGATGCCAATCGGCATAGCGACTGAAATTTAGCGCTGCCAGCGGATCGGAAAGGTCCATCAAATTGGCGATGTCGGCCGGCGACAATTTGCGCAACTGGCGGATCAGGGTTTCCGATTGTTTGAGATAGGCCGGCTGCGTATGCGTAGCAATGTGCGGCAGGGTCTTGAAATCAAGCGACTTGGCGGGTGAGAGAAACATCAGCACGGGGATTTCTTCCTTCAAATTTGTGCATTGCAGTACGCCGGATTTTACCGGCTGGTAAAATCCTTTCTTTGTATTTTCTGGAACACCCATGAAACGCACCCGCTTCGGCTCGCGCGACCGCCTTTCGCGCGACGCGGCAGAACTGCAACGCCTGGCCACCGGCCTCTCTGAATCCGGCGGCAAACTGGAAGACAGTTTCTGGGAAGGTCAACTCGCCGAACTGGTCGACGACCTGCTCAAAGGCGGCGCCGAGGACGATATCAACACTGCGCTCGACCGCCTGTTCGAAGCCAATCCCCGGGCCCACGACGAACTCGCCGACATGATCGAGGCGCGGGCCGAAACCGGCCGCCTGAAAGGGAAAGACCAGGAATTCGACATCCAGTTGTTTTCCGCGCCGATCCTGGCCTGGTCGCGCTTCTCGATTCCCGCCTGTGCCCTGCCCCAAGGCATTCTCGAAGCCCTGACGACGCAGCTCGGCGCCCATATTTTCGGCGCCGATGCCAAGGTCGGGCTGGCCGATTACCTGTTCAGCCCGGACCAACTGCCGCGCAGTTTCTGCGATACCTGGCAACTGACCCAGGCGCTCGGCAAATCGACGCTGGCCGGGGAAAATCTTGCGGTCGACACCGCCGGCATGGCTGAAACCAACCGTTTCCTCTCCGATGTCCGCTACCTCGTCGGCAGCATTGTCGTGCCGCGCGGCAAACCACTGTTCCGCTGGAATGAAAAGGACGGCAACAAGGAAACTGCGCTCAAGGAATGGATCAAGCAGGGCAACCCGAATCTCGAACCACTACTCACCGGCTGCGCTTGGGAAACCCTGCTCCCCGACGCCTACCACGCCGGCTGCCGCAATGCCGACCGCCTGTCGCGGCCGTATTCGCTGAAGGCTTCGGTCGATTTCCTGCAAACCACGCTCGGCCTGATGCCGGCCGACATCCGCGCTGTCGTCGGCCCCTGCTACGACCGCCGGATGGAGGAATACCGCGTCGGCCTCGGCCCGAAAGACAAGGATGACACCTATCACGGCATCGTCTGGCCACTGCTCGGCGCGGAAGATGAAGCGACCGATGCCGCCGGCGAAATCGAAGCCGTGCTGCGCGAGGCGGGCGTCAAGGACGTACTCTTCCTCGATCATCACTTTCCGATGGAGTTCTGCGACGACTGCGGCGCCCCGCTCTTCCCCAACGCCGAAGCCGAGCTGGTGCATGCCGAAATGCCGGAAGAGGCAGGGGCCAGTTCGCAAGCACTGCACTGAGCGCGATGGAACCCAGGTCGAACGCCGACTGGCTGGCCCGCAGCCAGGCCGCCGTCTGGCACCCGTGCACGCAGATGCAGCACCATGCGCAAACGGCCTCGCCGGCCCATCTGCCGCTGATCCCGATTTCCCACGGCAGTGGTGCCTGGCTCTACGATTTCGACGGCAAGCGTTACCTCGACGGCATCAGTTCCTGGTGGACCAACCTTTTCGGCCACGCCAATCCGCGCATCAACGCGGCGCTGCGGAAGCAACTGGATACGCTCGAACACGTCATGCTGGCCGGTTTCACGCACCAGCCGGTAGTCGAGCTTTCCGAGCGTTTATCGGCGTTGACCGCAGGCAGCCTGGGGCACGCCTTCTACGCCTCGGACGGCGCTTCGGCCACCGAAATTGCGCTGAAAATGAGCTTTCACTACTGGCGCAACAACGGCCGGCCGGAGAAAGCCGAATTCCTCTGCCTGGCCGGCAGCTATCACGGTGAAACCGTCGGCGCGCTGGCCGTCACCGACGTGGCGCTATTCAAGGACGCCTACGCGCCCCTGGTGCGCGCCGCCAATGTCGTGCCCTCGCCCGATTTCCGTCAGGCCGAAGCCGGTGAAACCCAGGCCGCTGCTTCACTCAACTGCGCCCGTCGCGCCGCCGCCGCGCTGGAAAAACACCTCGAACAACATGGCGAAAAGATCGCCGCACTGATCGTCGAACCGCTGGTCCAGGGCGCCACCGGTATGGCGATGTACGACCCGGAATACCTGCGCCTCGCCCGCGCCCTGTGCGACCGCCACGAAGTGCACCTGATCTGCGACGAAATCGCCGTTGGCTGCGGCCGCACCGGCACCTTCTTCGCCCATGAGCAGGCTGGCATCCGCCCCGACCTGATGTGCCTGTCGAAAGGCATTTCCGGCGGCTACCTGCCGCTCTCCGTTGTGCTCTGCAGCGACGCCATCTACGCCGCCTTCCTCGACGACTCGGTCGCCCGCGCCTTCCTCCACTCACATTCCTACACCGGCAACCCGCTGGCCTGCCGTGCGGCGCTGGCGACGCTGGATATCTTCGAACAGGACGACATTGTTGCGGTCAACCGGCAAAAAGCAGCAAAAATCAGCGCCGCCCTCGCCCCCCTCGCCGACCACCCGCAAGTCCGCCACCTGCGCCAGCGCGGCATGATCGCCGCCTTCGATGTCGCAACCGACGATCCATATTTCTCCCGCAAGTTCTATCGCGCCGCGCTCGACCGCGAGGCGCTGATCCGGCCGATCGGCAATACGGTTTACCTGATGCCGCCGTATATCGTCAGCGATGAAGAAATCGGTCACCTGGGCCAAGCCATTCAGGGCGCACTCGGCAAATCACTGAGTAGCTAAATAGAACAGGCGAATTAAGGGTAAAATTCTGGCGCCCGAAAAATAGGCAACACCAGAACACCACCCAATGCTGCCCGGCCATGACCGGAAGCCCCCTCTCCTCCAGCAGAACGGTATTGAAAAAATGGAAATCAACTCCAATCTGGCGTGCGCCATCTACCGCCACAGCCTGACTACCCCCGAAGCACCTGCAGTCGTTTGCAAAGGGAATTCGCTAACCTATGCCGAGTTCGCCGACCGCGCAGCCCGCATTGCTAATTGTTTGCAGCAGAGCGCCAGCTGGCAGCAAACCATAGGGTCTCCACCCCGGGTCGGCATTCTGGCCTCTCGCGGCATTGATGCCTGCATCGCCCTCATGGGCGCCTGCTGGGCCGGTGCGACCTATGTCCCAATTGGTCTGAAGCTGCCGGAAGAGCGCATTCTCACCTTGCTTTCCCTGTGCAACCTGTCGGCAATCATCGCTGATGAAGAAGGCGCCAAGCTGCTCAGCGAGCGCGTACTCGGCGCCTGCCCGCCGCTCGTCATTCACACCGGCCAAACCCCGGCCGCGCCAGCCAACACAACGGTCAAACTGATTTCCGTCGACGCCCTGCCCACGGCCATCACGAGCGAGCCGGCCCGCCTGGCGGCAAACGACACCGCCTACATCATCTTCACTTCTGGCACCACCGGCGTCCCCAAGGGCGTGATGATCCCGGCCGGCGCCGCCCGACACTACATCGGCATGATCACCGAACAACTCGGCCTGCAGGCCAGCGACCGGGCGCTGGAAACCTGCGAACTGAGCTTCGACTTTTCCGTACACAATATGTTTTCGACCTGGGAGGCCGGCGCCTCGCTGCACATTCTGCCGGCCACCATGGTGATGAACGCCGTCAAATTTGCCCAGAATTCCGGGTTGACCGTGTGGAATTCCGTGCCCTCGCTGGCCGGCATGCTGCGCCAGATCAAGGCGCTCAAACCTGACAGCCTGAGCGGCCTGCGCCTCACTGTCTTCGGTGGCGAGCAATTGCCCGAAGGTGCAGTCGAGGCCTGGCAGAGCGCCGCCCCCAACAGCACCGTTTTCAATCTCTACGGCCCGACCGAGGCCACCGTCTTCTGTCTCGCCCAGGCCACGCCGCTGAGCATCACGCCGGGGCGCGGTGTCGTCGCCATCGGCGCGCCGCTCTCCGGCAACGAAGCCGCCATTTTTGATGCACACGGCCGGCCGGTTGCCGATGGCACGCCGGGCGAACTGGCCATTGCCGGCGTGCAACTGGCTGCCGGCTATCTCGGCACGCCAGAACTGACCGCTGCACGCTTTCCGGCACGGGACGGCAAACGCTGGTATCTGACCGGCGATCTGGCGATCAAGGATGCCGCGGGCACCTTCCACTGCCTCGGCCGGATCGACAACCAGGTCAAGGTCATGGGCTATCGAGTCGAGCTTGAAGAAGTGGACGCCCATCTGCGCCTCACGAGCGGTGCCGATGTCGTCGGTTCCGTCGCCTGGCCCTTGGTCGACGGCATGGCCCACGGCATCGTCAGCTTCATTGGCGCACCGACAATCAATAGCGCCGGCGTGATTGCCGACCTCAAGGCCAGAATTCCGCCCTACATGGTGCCAAGCCGGGTCATTGCGCTGGACAAGATGCCGCTCAACCAGAGCGGCAAGGTCGACCGGCACGCCCTGCGCCAGTGGCTGGTCCGGGACGCGGCATGAGCGCCACGGCGACCCTGCCGCAGGGTGGGTGCAATCCACCGAACCGGACGACGCTGCGCGGTTTTCTGGCCATCGACGAACGCCAGCGGATCGTCGCCTTCGCCCAGACACTCCCCGGCCAACTGCTCATTTACGCCATCGCGCTGGCTACGGTCAGCCGCTATCTGGACAACTGGGCGACCGGGCTGGCGGTCAGCGCCGCGATGGCCGCCGCTGCCTTGCCGCAGCTGCGCAACCCGATACTTTTCACTGCCACCTGGGCCATGACCCTGGTCGAAACCGGGCTGGGCGACAATGATTTTGCCGACAAAATCAGCGTTGTGCTGGCCCAGGAAAACATCACCGGATTCTCGGCAGCCGGGCTGGCGACAGGCTTTTTACTGCTCATCCTGATCGGGACGAGTGGCATTCTGGCCATGGTCCGACGCAACCCGAAATCCCTGCTCGCCCGCCGCCCCATGCTGACCCTGCTGGCGCTGGAAGCAGTTCTTTGCGGCCTGACCACGCTCGACATCCTGCACGGCCTGCCGCGCCTGATGCTCTGGTCGCTGCTGGTCACGCTCACCCCGTTTATCTGGTTCATTCCCTACGCCATCGTCGACCAGCGTGCCAAGGAACCCAGCCCGCCGCTGCTGCAACTGGCCGTGCTACGCCCCTTCTGGAGCCCGACTTATCTCCCCTTTGGCAAAGGCGCCGCCTTCCTGCGCAAAAGCCTGCCGAAGACGCCGGACGAGCTCGCCGTCACCCAGCTCAAGGCCGTCAAGCTGCTGCTCTGGTCCACCCTCCTGCTCGCCCTGAAGACAGGGCTGACCTGGGCCTTCGGCGAACAGCTGAAGATCCCCAGCGTGGCGCAAACGCTGGATGCCTTTCTGCAAAACCGGCCCTACCCGATTGGCCTCAGCTGGTCGGCCCTGATCCTGTCCACCGCCAAGTTCTCGCTGCAAATCGCCATCTGGGCCCATCTTTTCATCGGGATTGCCCGGCTGGCCGGCTACCGTCTGCCGCGTGGTTCCTGGCGCCCGCTCGAATCCCGCAACCTGATGGATTACTTCAACCGCTTCCACTATTACTTCAAGGAACTGCTGGTTGATTTCTTCTTCGTGCCGACCTTCTTCAAGATGTTCCGCAGCCACCCCCGCCTGCGCATGTTCTTTGCCACCTTCATGGCCGCCGCTGTCGGCAACGCCCTCTGGCATTTTGTCCGCGATATCGACCTCGTCGCCCGCCTCGGTCTGGTAGCGGCCCTTGAAACCTACGCCAGTTATGTTTTTTACTGCGTCATCCTGGCCACCGGCGTCGGCCTGTCGCAAATCCGCGTCAACGCCGGCATCCGCCCCTCGCCAACGCTGCCCGGAAAGCTCTATTCTTTCCTCTGCGTCTGGTCTTTCGTCGTCTGCATGCACCTGTTCAGCGACGGCTCGCGCAACCACACGCTGGGCGAGCGACTCTCGTTCCTGGCCAGCCTTTTTGGAGTTATCTGATGGATCTTGCAGCCAAGCAAAAACTACGTGACTTTCTTGTTGAATCCCTGGAAAAACACGGTGACAAAAACGCACTCTCGGATAGCGAGTCGATTTTTGTCAGCGGCCGGCTCGACTCGTTCGCGACGATGAATCTAGTGATTTTTTTCGAATAAAGCTTCGGTATCGATTTTTCCGATTTTGAATTCGATGTCAGCCTGCTCGATTCGGTGGACGCCATCGAAGTATTTGTCGATGGCAAACGCTAAATGGCAAATCAAGGCAGCTTCAAGGCTATGCTTGGCTCGATCGAAGCCTGAAAATCGAGTAAAGAACCATGCTTGAAAACCGTCTGAGGCAGGAGCTGGCCGAAATTGCCGCACATGGCCTGACTCGTCGCCGCCGCGTGCTGGAATCGCCCTGCGGCCGGATTGCTACGGTCGACGGCAAAAAAGTGCTTAATTTCGCCAGCAACGATTATCTCGGGCTGGCCGGCAACGCCGAAATCGCCCAGGCGATGGCCGGGGGGGCGACGCAATGGGGTGCCGGCAGCGGCGCCTCGCATCTGGTCAGCGGCCATCTGGCGCCGCACGAGGCGCTGGAAAATGAAATTGCCGCCTTCGTCGGTTTCCCCCGCGCCCTGACTTTTTCCACCGGCTATCTCGCCAACCTCGCCGTCACGCCGACCCTGGCCGGACGCGGCGATGCGGTGTTTGCCGACAAGCTCAATCACGCCTCGCTGATCGACGCCATGCAACTGGCCAAAGCGCAAGGCGCCGAAACCCAGCGTTACCCGCACAACGACATGGCGGCGCTGGAAAAACTGCTCGCCGCCAGCAGCAGCGCCAACAAGCTCATCGTCACCGATGCAGTCTTCAGCATGGATGGCGACCTGGCGCCGCTGCCGCTGCTTTTCGCGCTGGCCGAGCGTTACGATGCCTGGCTGGTGATCGACGACGCGCACGGTTTCGGCGTGCTCGGCGCACAGGGCAAAGGCAGCCTGGCACATTTCAACCTGCCGGCTTCGCCACGGATTCTGCTGATGGGCACACTGGGCAAGGCCGCCGGCGTCGCTGGCGCTTTTGTCGCCGGTTCGGCAACGGCGATTGAATATCTGCTACAAAAAGGCCGCAGCTATATTTTCACCACCGCCGCCCCGCCCGCCATCGCCTGCGCCCTGTCGAAAAGCCTGCAACTGATCGAACACGGCGATGCCCTGCGCGCCAATCTGCGGGCGCGAATCGGCCAGTTGCGCGATGGGCTGTACGCTTTGCCTTGGCAATTGCTCGCCTCGGCCACCGCCATCCAGCCGCTGATCGTCGGTGACAACGACGCCGCCGTCGCGCTCGCCAAGGGCCTTTGGGAACGCGGCCTGTGGGTGCCGGCAATCCGCCCGCCCACCGTCCCGAAAGGTACGGCCCGGCTGCGCATTTGCGTCTCCGCCGCCCATACCGCAGCCGACATCGAGCAACTGATTCAAGCACTGAAGGAACTGGCATGACCGCGCCCCTCGTTTTCCTGCCCGGCTGGTGTCTCGGTCGCGGCCCGCTGAATGCTGTGGTCAACGCCTTAAATGGCACGATTTTCGACATGCCGGGTTATGGCGCTGCGCCCCTGATCAGCGACTTTTACAGCGCCGCCGACGACATCGCCGCCCGCCTGCAACCCGGTACCACGCTGTGCGGCTGGTCGCTCGGCGCCCAACTGGCGCTCGCAGTCGGCGCCCGCGCCCCGGAAAAAGTCGGCAAACTGCTGCTCGTCGCCGGCACCGCTTCCTTCATCCAGCGCGACGGCTGGCCCCACGCCATGCCGCCGGGAATGCTGGCCGAATTCACCGCCGGTATGCTGGCCGATGTCGAAGCCATGCTGCCGCGCTTTGTCGGCGGCTTCAACCGCGGCGACTCACGCAGCAAGGAAGTCAGTCGCCAGTTGCTCGAACTCGCCGACCCGCGCCCGCCGCTCGCCACGCTGGCCAGCGGCCTCGACTGGCTGCGCGATGTCGATCTGCGCCGGCTCGTCCCGCAAATCAAGGCGCCGACCTTGCTCATCCACGGTTCGGCCGACCCGCTGATGCCGCTCGCCGCCGCCGAAGCGCTCGCCGCCCTGATTCCCCAGGCCCAACTCGCCGCCTTTGCCGACTGCGCCCACGCCCCGTTCATTTCCCGCCCGGAAGATTTTCTCGCCCGAGTTAACAGCTTCCTGCATGACTAACCCGATAAAGCCAAAGGCCGACACCCGGCCCTCCAAGACGCGCATTCGCCAGTCTTTCGAGCGCGCCGCCCCAACCTACGACAGCGCCGCCAGCGCCCAGCGCAGCATCTGCCAGCAACTGGCCGACCGCCTACCGCCCGGGTTCAAACCCGCCCGTATCCTCGATGCCGGTTGCGGCACCGGCTACGCCCTCGCCTTGCTGCAGCACCAATTCCCGGCGGCAACGACACTGGCGCTCGATCTCTCGTCCGCCATGCTGCAACAGATCACCACTTCCTGCCGCCGACTGGCCGGCGATCTCGAACACCTGCCGCTGGCCGACGCCAGCATCGACCTCTACTGGTCCAGCCTCGCCGTGCAATGGTGCGAACTGCCCAAAGCCTTGCAGGAAGCCCGGCGCGTACTGCGCCCAGGCGGCCGATTGGCCATCGCCAGCCTCGGCCCGGCTACTTTCCATGAATTACGGCTGGCCTTTGCCGACATTGACGATTACCAACACACGCTGGGTTTCCATACACCGGCCGAAATCGAGGCCATGGCGCACAACGCCGGCTTTGCTGCGGTCAACGTGAAAAACAGCACGGAAATTGCCCACTATTCCGATTTCAAAACCCTGCTCCGCGCCGTCAAGGCGATCGGCGCCAATCAGATCGGCGAGGGCAAACGTACCAGCCTGATGAGCCGCAGCGCCTTCAGCCGCGCCGAAGCGGCCGGGGAAAAGCTGCGCAGCCCGGCCGGCCTGCCGCTGACTTACGACGTAATCACCCTGACTGCCCGCACATGAAACAAGCCTATTTCCTCACCGGCACCGATACCGAAATCGGCAAGACCTTCATCACCTGCGCCCTGCTCCGGCGCGCCGGCCAGTCCGGTCTGCAAGCCGCCGGTCTCAAGCCGGTCGCTGCCGGCACCGATGCCGCCGGGCTGAACGAGGATGTCGAGAATATCCGTGCCGCGAGCAACGTGACGCTGCCTCTGGAAATCATCAATCCCTATTGCTTCAAGGCAGCCATCGCGCCCCACATCGCAGCAGCGGAAGACGGCGTCACGATTGAATTTGACACCATCAAGGTCAGCCTCGATAGCGCCAGAGAGCAGGCCGAGCTGGTAATTGTCGAAGGGGTCGGTGGTTTTTGCGTCCCTTTGGGCGTTGACCGCAACAGTGCCGATCTCGCCGTCATGCTCGGTCTGCCGCTGATTCTGGTCATTGGCCTGCGCCTTGGCTGCATCAACCATGCGCTGCTGACGGTGGAGGCGATCAAGGCCCGCGGCCTGCAGATCGCCGGCTGGGTGGCCAACCGGATCGACCCCGCGATGTCGCGTAGCGAGGAAAATCTGGCGACGCTGCAAGCCCTGATCCCCGCGCCGCTGCTCGGCGTCGTGCCGCACGACCCGGCCGGCGGTGCAACAGCTGCCGCCCGGCATCTGCGATTACCCGACGCCGCCAGTCTCCTGGCGTAAAACCTCCGCCACTTCAAAGAGCCGGCGCTGCACTGCGGCAACAGCCGGCTGCAAGCCGCCGAGATTGCCAAGTTTTGCCTGCTGCTCAATGCCGAAAGCCTCGGCCGCCCCGCCTTCATCCGAAAACGTGGCGAGCAGGCCCTTGATGGTGTGCGCCTCGCGCATCAAGGTCTCGACCTCACCCTGGGCCAAGGCAGTGGCAAGCGACAGCGCGGTGTTCTCGACATCCTGCAAAAACAGGTCGACCATCATCGAAAAAATTTCCTCGTCACCACCAAGCCGGTCGAGGATGAGCCCACGGTCGAGCACGAATGTTTCAATCATCTTGTTATTTTCTATTCTGGAAAGGCTGCAGCAACTGTTTCAGGATTCGCCAGGCCAGTTGCCTAAATCATCATCGGAACTTCTTCATCCTGGAAACGCTGGCGGACCTTTAGCACCTCATCCCAACCGGCTAGAAAAGCCTCGACGCACATCGGATCGAAATGCTTGCCGCGGCCGTCTTCAAGAAACTTGCAGGCATCTGCCAGCGGCCAGGCCTTTTTGTAGGGGCGCTCGGAAGTCAGGGCATCGAAAACGTCGGCTACCGCGACAATTCGGCCGAAAAGCGGAATTTTTGTGCCGACCAAGCCGTGCGGATAGCCGGTTCCATCATATTTTTCGTGGTGGGAAATGGCAATTTCAGCCCCCGCCCGCAATGTCTCCGAACCACTCCCGTTGAGCAACTCGTGGCCAAGCCGGGCATGGCCTTTCATGACTTCGAATTCCTCAAAAGTCAGTCTTCCCGGCTTGAGCAAAATATAGTCGGGAATCCCGATCTTGCCGACATCGTGCATCGGTGCAGCCTCGAGAATCAGCTTCTGGGTTTTTTCGTCCAGCCCCAAACCCTTGGCAATAATCTGCGAGTAGTAGGCCATGCGCTGAATATGGGCACCGGTTTCCGGATCGCGAAACTCGGCCGCCCGTGACATGCGGAAAATCAACTCCTGCTCACGGTCGCGGATTTCCCGGGTCTGTTCATCAACCAGAGCCGCCAGATGTCCTGCCCGATCGGCCAGAAATTTCTGCCCGGTGCGCAGTGTCAACATGTTGCGGGTGCGCGCCGAAAACTCGACACGGTCGATTGGCTTGGTCAGAAAATCGTTGGCCCCACCGAGCAATGCCTCGTAACGCACCTCTTTCTGATCGTTGGCCGTCACCATCAGCACCGGAATTTCATCCCGACCATGCAGGGCACGGAAGGCGCTGATGAATTTCAGGCCATCCATATCGGGCATCATGTAATCGACAATCACCAGGTCCGGCACATGCTCCCGACACCAGTCGAGCGCCCGCAGCGGGTTGTCGAAAAGCACCGGCGTGCATTCACTCAGCTTGAGTACCAGCGCCTTGATCAGGGTCAGGTTGATATCGCTGTCATCAATGATCAGGACGGTATTCATGGGCGCTCGCAAAGGCTAAATCGGTGGTGGGCGGCAGTATATAATGCGCCACCATGAAAATACTCTTCGACCTATTCCCGGTCATCCTCTTCTTCGTCGCCTTCAAATATTCCGAAAAAAATCCGGAACTGGCGGCCAGCTGGGTTGGCTCGCTGCTCGGTTCGGCTACGGTCGACGTCAAAATGGCGCCTATTTTGCTCGCCACCGTCGTCGTCATTGCCGCCACCGTCGCCCAGATTATCTGGGTCTGGTTTCGTCACGGCAAGGTCGACAAAATGCTCTGGGTCAGTCTGGTGCTGGTCGTCGTCTTTGGCGGCATGACCCTGGCGTTTCAGGATGAATCCTTCATCAAGTGGAAACCGACCATTCTTTACTGGGTCTTCGCCGGCAGCATGGCCTTTGGCGCCATCGTGCTCAAGAAGAACGCCATCAAGGCCATGCTCGGCGAGCAGATGACACTGCCGGAAAAAGTCTGGACCAAGGTCAACTTCTCCTGGGTCGCCTTCTTCACCTTCATGGGCATCCTGAATCTGGTAATTGCCTTCAATTTCTCGACCGATGTCTGGGTCAATTTCAAACTGTTCGGCGGCATGGGCCTGTTGTTCGTCTTTGTCCTGGTGCAAGGCATGTTGCTGTCGAAATTCGTTGAGGAAGAAAAGTAATGCTCTACGTCATCATTGGTGAAGACCGCGCCGGCTCGCTCGAGCAGCGCTTGGCCGCCCGTCCGGCTCACGTTGAACGCCTGCAGGCCCTGCAGGCCGAAGCCCGCCTGATTCTGGCCGGCCCCTGCCCGGCGATCGATTCACCCGATCCCGGCCCGGCCGGCTTTTCCGGCAGCATCATCATTGCCGAATTCGCCTCGCTGGCTGCCGCCCAAGCCTGGGCCGATGCCGACCCCTACGTCGCAGCCGGCGTCTACGTCAAAGTCACCGTCAAACCGTTCAAGAAAGTACTGCCGGCGTGAGCAGCGAAACCGTCGAGTTGTTGCGGCAACGGCTTGTCACACTGAATCCGCTAAGCATCGCCATCGAAGACGAATCGCATCGCCATGCCGGCCATGCCGGTGCCAGGGACGGCGGGCATTACAAACTCGACATCGTGGCAACCGCCTTTGCCGGCAAAAATACCGTAGCCCGGCATCGCCTGATCTATGATGCGGCTGGCGATCTGATGCGTGGCCGCATTCATGCTCTAAGCATCCGCGCATTGACGCCCGAAGAAGTATAATTTCCAAGCTCTCCCCTCCACCCAAGGACCATTACATGCTGAAAACCTCACGTCTGGCCGCTCTGCTGATTGCTGGCGCCATCGTTTCCGCCCCAGCCCTCGCGCAAAGCAAGGCATTCGTCACCGTCAACGGCCAGGCGATCCCGCAATCTGTCTATGATGCGTTTGTCGCCGAGCAGAAAGCCCAGGGCACGCCCGATACGCCGGAACTGCAAAATGCCGTCAAGGAAGAACTGATTCGCCGCGAAATCCTGGCGCAGGAAGCCAAGAAAAAAGGTCTGGACAAGAAGGGCAACATCCAGGGTCAGGTCGAACTCGCCAAGCAGGCAGTGCTGATCCGCGCCTACCTTTCCGACTACGTGTCGGCCCACCCGATCACCGAAGCCCAGCTCAGGGCCGAATACGACGTGATCAAGGCCAACCTCGGCAGCACCGAATTCAAGGCCCGTCACATCCTGGTTGCGGACGAAGAAGAAGCCAAGGGCATCATCGCCAAGCTCGACAAGGGCGAGAAGTTCTCCGAACTGGCCAAGGTATCGAAAGACCCAGGCTCCAAGGACAAGGGCGGCGAACTCGGCTGGAGCTCCCCGAACTCCTACGTCAAGCCGTTTGGCGAAGCACTGGGCAAGCTCAAGAAGGGCGAGTACACCAAGACGCCGGTCAAGTCCGATTTCGGCTACCACGTCATCATGCTCGAAGACTCCCGCCCGGCCTCCCCGCCGCCGTTCGAACAGGTCAAGCCGCAGTTGCAGCAGCGCGCGGCCCAGCAACAGGTCGAACAACTGGTCAAGGAACTGCGGGCCAAGGCCAAAGTAAACTAAGCATTGTTCAGCCATGCGAGAATGCTCACCTTCGGGTGAGTATTTTTTTTGGGGAGAACTGCCGTGTTCAACAGTCTGAAAAAACTGTTTGGCGGAACGGATAACGAAGCACCACCTACCCCTGTCCCAACTTCGCCTCAAGCTTCCATCCCGACTGCGGCGCCCGAAGAAAGCCGCCCGCTCCCCGCCTCCAGCTCCTCGGCCTTTCTCTGCCGGGAAGCGGTTTTTGACCGCAACAACCGCCTGGCCGGCCGCCTCTTTCGTCTGCAACAATCCAGCATCCAGGCTGACGCCAGCCCTGAACTGCAACGCCAGGTCGACCAGACCCTGCTCGACACCCTGAATGCCAGCCCGGACGCCTGGAACACCAGCCTGGCCTTTGTTCCGCTCAGTTCGGCCAGCCTCGAACTTGTTGCGGTCGACCGTCTAAAAACGGCAAATTTGGTGTTGCTGGTACAACTGGCCGAAGGTACCGACCCCAATCAACTGGTCCTGCGCCTGGAAACCCTGCGTCAGCGCGGCCTGACGATCGGCATCTTCCGCCAGCCAAGGAACCCGGCCTTCACCCCGGCTATTGCATTTGCCGACTACGGCTGTATCGATGTCGGTGGCAACGAAGCCAATACGATCCGCGATTTCTCGGCGGCCTTTCGCGCCAACAAGCATGCGCAGCCAACGCACCTGTTTGGCGGCAATATCGACACCCTGGACGAACAGCGCTTCTGTCACCAATGGCACTTCGACTATTTCCACGGCCAGTTTGCCGCGACCAGCCCGAAACGCCCCAATGAGGACAGTGCCGATCCACACAAGGTGCAATTGCTTCACCTGCTTCGCCTCGTTCAGGGCGATGCCGAAACACCGGAAATTGTCGCTGCCCTGAAGCAGGACCCACGACTCGCTTTCCGCGTTCTGCGCTACATGAACGCCCCGGCGCTCGGCCTCAATCACCGCATCGACTCACTTGCGCAGGCGCTGGTCATTCTCGGCCGGCAACGGCTTGCCCGCTGGCTTTCCGTGCTGCTCTTTTCAGTGCATGAGCCCAATTTCGCCGACTGGCTACTGGTCGAAAGCGCGCTGACCCGTGGCCGCCTGATGGAAGTGCTCGGTAGCCATTTGCATCCGAACGAGCCGAACGAGCCGCTCTTTCTGACCGGCATTTTCTCCTGCCTCGGCCGCCTGTTGCGCCGCCCTCTGGCCGAACTGCTCGACGACATGCCCTTGTCCGAAGACGTCCGCGCCGCCTTGCTTGAAGCGCGCGGCCCTTACGCCAGCCTGCTCGCCGTCGCCGAGGCAAGTGATGTCTTTGACCTGCCACGCATGGAAAGTACGGCACGCGCCGCCGGCCTCGATACGGATACCGTCAACAGCGCGCTGCTCGCGGCAACGGCCTGGGCCAGCGAAGTCACCGAGCACTGGGAATAGCGACATAATTCCGCAAAAATTGATCGAGGTGAATGTCGGAAACCGGTCAGACTGGCTAAATGCCGGCCCAATGAAGTACCTCACCCTGATTCTTCTCATCGTTCTCGGCCACGCTCCTGGCGCCCAGGCGGCATTGCCGCTCCAGCCGTGGTTCGACACGGCGCTGCCCGGCGCCGTCATCCGCCTGCCACCCGGCACTTATCAGGGCCCGGCCGTCATCTCCAAGCCGCTGACGCTGGAAGGCGAAGGTAAGGTCATCATTGACGCCGGCGGTCAGGGCACGGTACTCACCGTCAAGGCCGACAACGTCACGCTGCGCGGCCTGACCCTGCGTGGCAGCGGCGGCTCGCATGACAAGATCGACGGTGGCTTGATGGCCGAAGGCAACAACCTGCTGATCGAAGACAACGTCATCGAGGATGTGCTGTTCGGCATTTCATTGCACAAAACCAACAACAGCATCGTCCGCAACAACCACATCCGCTCCCGCCCCGGCGATTCGGCCGACCGGGGCGACGGCTTGCGCCTCTGGTACAGCGTACGTAACCGTATCGAAGGCAACGACATCGCCCAAATGCGTGACATCACGGTTAGTAACTCGCCGCGAAATCAGTTCATCGGCAATACCGTCCGGAACAGCCGACGCGGCCTGAATTTCCTGTTCTCGCATCGCAGTCTGGTCGAGGGCAACCGCTTCGAGAACAACTCGACCGGGATCATTGCCCTGAATTCAGAAGGGCTGATCATCCGCCGCAACCGCATTACCCACGCCATGGATGCTTCCGGCGCCGGTATCGCGCTGAAAGAAATCTCGGCGGTGCTGGTCATCGGCAACGAAATCGTCCATTGCGCCCACGGCATCATGGCCGACTCGTCGACCAATCCGATCAACCGCATTGTTTTCATCAACAACCTGATCGCCCACAACATCACTGGCATCTATTTTTACGGCATCAAAGGCAGCCACATCGCCATCGGCAACACCTTCCGCAACAATCTATGGACAGTCGCCATCGTCGGCGATGGTGACGCGCTGAACGATGTCTGGCAGGGCAATTATTGGGATGACTACGAGGGCTTCGATCGTAACCATGACGGCATCGGCGACCGCCCCCATGAAATTTACGCCTACGCCGACCGGATCTGGATCGAAACACCCGCCGCCAAATTCTTCCGCAACTCGCCGGTACTGGAGTTGCTCGACTTCCTCGAACGCCTGGCGCCGTTCTCAACCCCCAATCTGCTACTGCGCGATACCGAGCCCCGCATGACGCCCTTACCGTCCAGCCTGCCTCAAAGCTGGTAGGCGTCGCCGCCGCCCTGCATCGCCATCTCGACCACCCGCTTCGATAAATGCGGGGCGAACAGCGTGATCAGATCAAAGTCGTAACGCCGCAGGTAAGTACCCCGGCGCAGTGCGAGCCGGGTCGTGTTGGATTCGAAAAGATGAGCGGCATCGAGCGCAACCAGCCCTGTATCGCGCTGGGCGTCGAACGCCAGGGCCGAAATAATCCCCAGGCCCAGGCCCAGGCTGACGTAGGTTTTGATCACATCGGCATCGAGGGCGGTCAAGGCGATATTCGGCTGCGTCCCGATCCGCTCGAACGCCCGGTTGATGCGTGAACGCCCGGTGAACGCCGAGTCATAAGTCACCAGCGGCCATTTGACCAGCTCGTTGAGCGACAGCGGCTGCGATTGCAGGATCGGATGACCTTCCGGGGCAATGACACAATGGCTCCACTGGCGCACCGGCAAGGTCACCAGTTGCGGGTACTGATCGAGCGATTCGGTAGCAATACCGATATCGGCCTCGCCCGAGACGACCCATTCGGCAATCTGGACCGGGCTGCCCTGATGCATTTCCAGCTTGACGCTGGGATGCTGGGCGACGAAATCGCGGACCACGATGGGCAAGGCGTAGCGGGCCTGGGTGTGCGTTGCCGCCAAAACCAGGCGACCACTATCGCCAGTAGCGTATTCGGCACTGGCCCGCTTGAGATTTTCCGCTTCGCTCAAAATCCGCTCGGCAATCTCCAGAACCACCTTGCCCGGCTCGGTGACCGCCGTGAAGCGCTTACCGCTGCGCTCGAAAATCGAGATCCCCAATTCCTCTTCCAGCAGTTTGACCTGCTTCGAAATACCCGGCTGCGAGGTATAGAGCGTTTCAGCCGCCTCGGAAACATTGAGTCCCTGACGCTGAATTTCAACGATGTAACGCAGTTGTTGGAGTTTCATTTGAGGATCGAGAATTGAGTAGTTAGGATCGAGTTTTTGCTGGCAGCTAACAAGCACCGCCTAATAACCAAAAGCTATACCAATCTAACTCAATATTCTTTTTGTTTCAAATGGCCACTGCTACGATGCGGGCCATGGATTATCTATATACCCTTTCCGGCTTTGCCGTCGGCACCATTGTCGGCCTGACCGGCGTCGGCGGCGGTTCGCTGATGACGCCTATTCTCGTGCTGCTCTTCGGCGTACCACCAGCCACTGCCGTCGGTACCGACCTGCTCTACGCCGCATTGACCAAGGCTGGCGGCACCGTGGCGCATGGCCAAAAGGGGCATATTGACTGGCAAATCACCCGTCGCCTGGCGCTGGGTAGCATCCCGGCGGCGGCTGTCACGCTTTTAGTGCTGTCGCAATTACCGAAGGGCAACAACGTCATCGGCCAGATCATTTCGCATGGTCTCGGTTTTGCCCTGCTACTCACTGCCATCGCCATTCTGTTTGGCCGCAAGCTGCGCGATTACGCTGGCGAACATGATGACTCTGAACTGCGCCACCGCCATCTCGGCAAGATCACGATCACAGTTGGTGCGATTCTCGGTGTGCTGGTCACCATTTCTTCGGTCGGCGCAGGTGCACTGGGTGTTGCCGTCCTCTTTTTCCTCTACCCCAAACTTTCGCCGGTGAAAATTGTCGGATCGGATGTTGCGCACGCCGTACCGCTGACCCTGGTTGCCGGCCTCGGCCACTGGATGCTGGGCGGTGTCGACTGGTCCCTGCTCGGCAGCCTGCTGCTTGGTTCACTGCCGGGTATCTGGCTCGGCACCCAAATTTCCGCCAAGGTACCGGAGCACATTCTGCGCCGTTTCCTGGCCTCCATGCTTGTCCTTATCGGCGGCAAGCTGGTCTTTGCTTAAGGAAGTTTCATGTACAAATACGATGCCATCGACCGCCAGCTGATCACCGAGCGTGTCGAGCAATTTCGCGATCAGGTGCGCCGCTGGAAAGCCGGCGAACTGACCGACGACGAGTTTCGCCCGCTGCGCCTGCAGAACGGCCTCTACATCCAGCGTCACGCGCCGATGTTCCGCATTGCCGTCCCTTACGGG